>JAEKLK010000345.1 GCA_019509895.1 Betaproteobacteria bacterium
TGCGATGCGCCGCGCATCGAGATCGTCGCGGTCCTCGATCCAGTCGCACACCGCCCGGGCGGCGCGCTCGTAATCGCCGCAGATGGGGATGTCATACTCTGCCTCCCCCTGCCCCGGCCCGTCGATGGCCAAGGTCGCCATGCCGCGGGCGAGGAACGGCTCTTCGTAGGCGTGCAGCTCCTCTTTGGTCGAGTCGAGGCCCGGCGCCATGATGACCACGGGCCCGGACCCGCGGAGCACGCCGAAGATCGTCTTCCCCTCGAACGGAATCGCCACGCGCTTGCCCGGATACGGCTTGACGAGCGCCACGCCGTCGCGGTAGCACTCGACCGCCTTCATGTGCGCGGCGCGCATCTGATCGGTGTCCTGCACGAACACGAACTTGGCGAAGTGGTAATAGATGCCGGCGCGCACCAGATGCTCGCCGGCGGTGAGCTTCCAGCCCTCGCGCAGCGTGTCGCGGCCGAACTCCTCGTGCAGCGCGGCCCGCGCCGACCAGGCGCGGCACCAGTCCTCCCATCGGTCCAGGCCGCTCGTGACGTCCTCGAAGTCCGCGAGCAGCACGCCGTTGGAAACGAACCGCGGCAGCCAGTGCGAGATGGCTGATTGAACCCGTGTGTCTTTCAAACTTTGCCCAGTGCTTTCAGAATCCGCTCGGGGGTAAACGGCATCTGCGTGACGCGTGCGCCGAGCGGGGCGAGCGCGTCGTTGATGGCATTCATGATAGCGGCCGGCGCGCCGGCGGTGCCGGCCTCGCCGATGCCCTTGGCGCCGAGCTGCGACTGCTGCGTCGGCGTCTCGAGGTGTACGCAGACGATGTCCGGCATCTCGCCGGCCATCGGCACCAGGTAGTCGGCGAGCGAGCCGTTCATCAGCTGGCCGTCCGGGCCGTAGATGCATTCCTCGTAGAGGGCGCCGCCGATGCCCTGCACGATGCCGCCGCGCAGCTGCTCGTCGGCCAGCATGGGGTTGATCACCGTGCCGGAATCCTCGACGCACCAGTGCCTGAGCAGGCTGACGAAGCCGGTGGCGGGATCGACCTCCACCAGCGCCGCCTGCATGCCGTTGGTGAAAGTGAAGCCGTATTGCCGCGGCGTGTAGTGGCGCGTGACGGTGAGCTCCGACTGGAAATCCATGGGCAGCGTGTCCGGCCTGAAATACGCGACGCGGCCGACCTCCGCCAGCGGGAGTTTCGCTTCCTGCGTCAGCCGGTTCACTACCGCGTTGCCCGCGATGTCGAGCTCCGCCTTGTCCAGCTTGAGGAGCGCGGCGGCGACGTCCAGGATATTGGAGCGCAGCGCCCGGCCGGCCTGCAGCACCGCCTCGCCGCCAATGCCCGCGCCGCGCGAGGCCCACGTGCCGCCGCCGTACGGCGTCACGCCGGTGTCCCCCGTCATGCAGCGCACCTTGTCGAGCGTCACGCCCACCGCGCTCGCCGCGATCTGGGCGAAGATCGCCTCGGTCCCCTGGCCCTGCTCGGTCACGCTGCAGAGCACGGTCAGCATGCCGGTCGGCTCAAGGCGCAGCGTCGCGCCATCCTGGGCCGAGATGCGCGCGCCGCCGACGCCGTAGAACGCGGGCGAAGGATTGGTCACCTCGATCATCGCAGCAAGGCCGATGCCGCGATGCACGCCCGTCTTTCGCAGCCGCGCCTGCTCGGCGCGCAGCTCGGTGTAGCGCATGATATCCAGCAGTTTGGCGAGCGTGCGCTGGTGCGACAGCTTCTCGAACTTGAGCCCGACCGGCGACGTATAGGGATAGGCGTCATCCGCGATCAGGTTTCGGCGCCGGAATTCCGCCGGATCTATGCCGAGCTTCTGCGCCGCAATGTCGACGATGCCCTCGGTGAGCGCCACCGCGATCGGGTGGCCCACGGCGCGGTATTGGCACGTGACGTTCTTGTTGGTGAAGACGACGTGCAGCTTGGCGCGGTACTTCTGGTGCTTGTACGGCCCGCCGATCAGGTTCACCACCTGGTTGCCCTCGATGCCGCTGGTACGCGGATAGACCGAATACGGGCCGATGGCGGTGACGTCGTCCAGCTCGAAGGCGAGCATCTCGCCGCCCTTGCTGCAGGCGAGGCGCACGCGCGCCTTGTGCTCGCGCGCATGGATGTCGGAGAGAAACGATTCCAGCCGGTCAGCCACGAATTTGACCGGACGCCGCAGCAGGACGGAGATCGCGGCAGTCGCCATCTCGTCCGGATAGACGTGCACCTTGATGCCGAAGGAGCCGCCGACGTCCTTGGTGATGACGCGCACGTTCGCTTCCGGGATGTTCAGGTGCCGCGAGAAGATGTCCTGCATCATGTGCGGCGCCTGGGTGGCGTGGTACACCGTCAGCGAATGCTCGCCGGCGTTGTAGTCGGCGAGGATAGCGCGGCCTTCGAGGCACACGCCCGTATGGCGGCCGAAGCGGAAAGTCTCCTCCACCACCACGTCGGCACGCGCGAAGACGTCATCGACGCCGCCGGTGTCGTACTCGCGCTTGAAGCAGATGTTGTCACCGAGCTCGGGGTGGATCACCGGCTTGCCGGCGAGCGCGGCGTCCATGTCGACGACGACCGGCAGCTCTTCCCACTCCGCCTCGATCAGGGCGACGGCGTCCTCGGCCTGGCTGCGCGACTCGGCGATCACCGCCGCGCACGCCTCGCCCTGCCAGCAGGCGCGCTCGATGGCCATCGCGTGCTGAGGCGGTGACTTGATGCCCTTCAGGTGCGCGAGCACCGCCACCCACGGCGTGCAGTACTCGGCAACCGCGCGGCCGTCCACCACCGCGATAACGCCCGGCGCCGCCTGCGCCTTGGAGAGATCCAATTTGCGGATACGAGCGTGTGCATAGCAGGCGCTGCACGTTGGGGCGCGGGACGCTCTCGCCGATATAGCCGCGCTCGACGCGCGTGCCCGGCGCATGCAGCGGCAGCTCAGCGCGGCCCATGGATCACTTCTTCGATGGCGTCGACGATCGCCTGGTACCCGGTGCAGCGGCAGTAGTTGCCGGAGATATGCGCCCGGATCTCTTCCCGGCTGGCTTTCTTCCCGGTGCGGATAAGGTCCTGCGCCGCGAGCAGCATTCCGGGCGTGCAGAAGCCGCATTGCAGGGCGTTGCGCTCGTGGAATGCTTTCTGGAGCGGTGCGAGCTCCTTCGAGTCGGTAAGGCCCTCGATCGTCTCCACCGTGCAGCCGTCGGCCTGCACCGCGAGCATCAGGCAGCCGCGCACGATGTCGCCGTTCACGCGCACGGTGCAGGCGCCGCACACGCCGTGCTCGCAGCCCAAATGCGAGCCGGTGAGGCCGAGCTCCTCGCGCAGGAAGTCGACGAGGTGCATGCGCGGCTCGATGCGGCGCGCCACGCGCTGACCGTTGACCGTCAGTGTGGTTTCGCGAGCGAGTTCCATGCGCGGGTAAGAAGGACGCCGGCGAGGTGCAGCTTGGTGGCCGACGAGTTGTAGAGGTCCGCGGGCGGGTTCAGGTCCTGGCGGAGCGCCGCGAGCGCAGCCTCGAGCGTCGGCGCGCGCGAGGCGCGCTCGGCGAGCACCGGTGTGCCGCCAGCGCCGCAGAAGGCGATGCGGCGCTCGGCGCCATTGGCAACGCCGGCGAGGCCGATGATGGCGTAGTCGCCATGGCGTCGCGCGAGCTCGAGGAATACCGAGCGCCCGGCGCGCGGAAATTCCGCCCCGACCAGCAGCTCGCCCGGACGGATGTCGGTGTCGAAGAGGCCGCGGAAGAACTCGCCCGCCTTGACGCGCCGTTCGCCGCATGCCAGGCTGCCGCCGAGCGTGCCGCGGTTGCGGATGGCGGGATGCGCGATATGGGGCACCGCCTGCGCGAGCAGCGGCACTTGCTCGGCGACCTCCGAGGAGCGCTCGAGCATGGCATGCGTGACCAGGGCACCGATGCGCAGTCCGCCAGTGGTGCGTGTGATCGTGGCGAGCTCGCGCAGCCCGGTAATGTCGACCAGCAACTCGGGCGAAGAGAGGCGCATGTTGAGCGCCGGAATCAGGCTCTGGCCGCCGGCGAGGATCTTCGCGCCCGGCCGAGCGGCAAGCTCGAACGCCTCGGCGAGCGATGTCGCCTTGGCGTAGGCGAATGCGGGGGCTTTCAGAACCGTCCTCCTCGTCCTCGTCGACGATTATGCATGAAGTGGACTACACTTTTTCCACGGGAGGGAAGCGACATGCCGCTCATCGCGATGAACCGGGAAATCGGCTCGCTCGGCAAGGACGTGGCGAAGGGCCTGAGCCAGCTCCTCGGCTGCAGGGTGCAGCACCACGAGATGGTCGACCATCTCGCCAACCGCGCGCGCGTGCGCAAGAGTCACGTGGTCAGCTTCCTCGACGGCACGCAGGGCATGTGGGAACGGCTGACCGTCGACGACGTGAAGCTTCGCATCCTGACCGCGGACGAGATCGTCTCGGCGGCCGAGAACAACGAGGCGATCGTCCTGCGCGGCTGGGGCGCCACTTCGCTCCTGAAGGAGGTGCCGCACGCCATCCGCGTCTGCGTATCGGCGTCTCGCCGGGAGCGCGTCGCGCGCATGATGCGGCGCCTCAACATCGAAGAGCGCGCGGCCGCCGAGCGCGTCGTCGACCAGAACGACGAGGCGGCCCAGGCGGTGATGCGCCGGCACTTCCACATCGACGTGCGCGACCTGAACGAGTACGACATCGGCTTCAACACCGACCGCATGAGCGTCGGCGAGTGCGTCGATAAGGTGATGGCGATGGTGCGCTCGCCGCAATTCGAGGAGACGGAGGCCTCGCGCGACAAGCTGCGCGACATCGCCATCATGCACCACGTGCGCGCGGCGCTTCGCACGCACGTCTCGACCTCGCATTGCTACGTCAAGGTAAGCGTGCTCTACGGCCGCGTGACGCTCGAGGGCGTGGTCGACGACGGCACCCAACGCTCCGCCTGCGCCGAAATCGCCGCGCGCATCAAGGGCGTGCTCGACGTCGACAACCGCCTGCGCACGGCAGACATGCGCGCGCGGCGCAGCTAACCGAATTTCGTACGAAGTACGAAATTAGTATTTCGCGTTGCCGGGCGTGCGCGGAAA
>JAEKLK010000228.1 GCA_019509895.1 Betaproteobacteria bacterium
GAGGTGGATCTGATCGCCCGCTACGTCGATCGCCTGCTTTCGACGTCCGGGTCGTAGCAACGGTTACAACACCGGTAAGAATTTTTCGGCCCGGATTGTTAAAAGCGGCGTTCCCGAGCGTCGACGCCACGGCACGACGGTTGCATTGCCGCGCCGCTATGCCCGTGCGCAGCCCGAAATGGCCGTTCACCGCGGCGGCCATCGAGCATTCTCCGCACGAGTGGGGCGGCGTGTATGTCCTCTGGTATGGCGAGAGCGTGCTCTACATCGGCTCCGCGCCCGACGGCGGACGCAGCATCAAGGATGACCTGCTCGCCCATCTGCGAGGCGAGCACGGGCCGTGCACGCGAGCCGCTACGCACTACGGCTGGGAGCTGCACCAGAACCCGAAGCAGCGCGAGCTCGAGCTCCTGGGCGAGCATGTCGAGCGGTATCGCGCGTATCCGAGGTGTAACGGACCGCGCTAGCCAGTAGGATGCGCGCCGCATGAGCCGCATCCGCTACGATCCGGCGCTGCCGATCAGCGCGCGGCGCGACGACATCCGGACAGCGTTCGAGCGCCACCCCGTCGTCATTGTCTGCGGTGAGACCGGCTCGGGCAAGACGACGCAGCTGCCGAAGATGCTCCTCGAGGCGGGCGTTGCCGAGAACGGGCGTATCGGCCACACGCAGCCGCGTCGCATCGCCGCCCGCGCCGTGGCCGCGCGCGTCGCCGAGGAGCTCGGCACCGAGGTGGGCGGCGTCGTCGGCAGCAAGGTGCGCTTTCACGAGCAGGTGGGCGCGCGCACCGCGATCAAGATCATGACGGACGGCATCCTGCTCGCTGAGACGCAGGCCGACCGGGACCTGCGCGAGTACGCGGCGCTCATCCTCGACGAGGCGCATGAGCGCAGCCTGAATATCGACTTCCTGCTCGGCTACATGAAGCAGCTGGTGGTGCGCCGGCCCGCGCTGCGCGTCGTCATCACCTCCGCGACCATCGACGCCGAGCGCTTCTCGCGCCATTTCGAGAACGCGCCGGTGATCGAAGTCTCCGGGCGCCTTTTTCCGGTGGAGGTGCGCTATCGCCCGGTCGGCGGCGACGCCGAGGACACGACGCGCGACGAGGAAGAAGCGGCGCTCGCCAATGCGGTCGAGGAGCTCTGCCGCGAAGGCCCCGGCGATGTTCTGGTGTTCCTGCCCGGCGAGCGCGAGATCCGCGATGCCGCTGACACGCTGCGCCGCCATGGCATGCGCAACGTGGAGATCCTGCCGCTCTACGCACGCCTTTCGGCCGCCGAGCAGGATCGCGTGTTCAAGCCGGCGGGCGCGCGGCGCATCGTGCTCGCGACCAACGTTGCCGAGACTTCGCTTACCGTGCCGAGGATCCGCTATGTCGTGGACACGGGCGACGCGCGCGTCAAGCGCTACAGCTACCGCAACAAGGTGGAAATGCTGCGCGTCGAACCGATCTCGCAGGCGGCGGCCAAGCAGCGCGCTGGGCGCTGCGGCCGCGTCGCCAACGGTATCTGCATCCGCCTGTACTCGGAAGAGGACTTCGAGAAACGGCCGCCGTTCACCGACCCGGAGGTGCTGCGCTCGTCGCTCGCGTCGGTCATCCTGCGCGCCAAGAGCCTGGGGCTCGGCGAGGTGGCCGACTTTCCGTTCCTCGATCCGCCGCCACCGCGCGCCATCGCCGACGGTTATGCGCTGTTACATGAGCTCGGCGCGGTCGACGAGCAGAACGAGCTCACCGCGGTGGGCAACGAGCTCGCGCGGCTGCCGCTGGACCCGCGCGTCGGGCGCATGCTGATTGCAGCGCGCGCGGAGCGCTGCGTGGCGCAGGCGCGCATCATCGCTGCGGCGCTTTCCGTGCAGGATCCGCGCGAGCGCCCGCTCGACAAGGCACAGGCCGCCGACGAGCGCCACGCACGCTTCGCGCATGAACGCTCGGATTTCCTCTCGCTCCTCAAGCTGGCCGCCCTCTTCGAAAACAAGATGGAGAAGGCGTGCCGAGAGAACTTCCTGTCGGTGCCGCGTATGCGCGAATGGCGCGACGTGGCCGCGCAGCTCGAGCGCACGCTGCGCGAGCTCGGCTGGGAGGAGACCTCGCTGAACGCAGACACCACGGAGGGCTACCGGGCGATTCATCGCGCGCTCACCGCAGGTTTGCTCGGCAACATCGGCATGCGTAACGAGCCGGAGGGAAGCTACAGCGGAGCGCGCGGCATCACGTTCTGGGTGCATCCGGGTTCGAGCGTGAAGAAGCCGGGCCGCTGGGCCGCTGCGGCCGAACTCGTCGAAACGACGCGGCTCTTCGCGCGCACGGTGGCGGCGATCGAGCCGCGCTGGCTGGAGGAGATCGGCGCTCACCTGATCAGGCGCGAGCAGTACGAGCCGCAATGGGATGCACGCCGCGGCGAGGTGGTGGCGCTCGAGCGCGGCACGCTCTATGGCTTGCCGGTTTATGTCAACCGCCGCGTGCCCTACGGGCCAATCGACCCCAAGGCAGCGCACGAGATCTTTATCCGATCAGCGCTGGTGCAGGGGGAGCTCGAGACGCGCGCGCCATTTCTCGCGCACAACCGGCGGCTGGTCGCCGAGATCGAGCGCCTTGAGCACAAGGCGCGGCGGCCCGACATCCTGGTCGACGAAGAGCTGATTCATGCGTTCTACGAAGCGCGCGTGCCGCCGCACATCTACAACGCGGCCGCCTTCGAGCAATGGCGCGTCGGGGCCGAGCGCGACAACAAGCGGCTGCTCCATCTCGCGCGCGAGGACCTGATGCGGCATGCGGCGGCGGGCATCACCACGGACACCTTTCCGCCGCAGCTGGACATCGGGGCCAATCGCTTCGCGCTCGAGTACCATTTCGAGCCCGGATCGCCCCGCGACGGTGTGACCATGACGGTGCCGCTTGCGCTGCTCAACCAGGTGCCGGTGCACCGCAGCGAGTGGCTGGTGCCCGGGTTGCTCAAGGAGAAGGTGCGCACCCTCGCGAAGAGCCTGCCGCAGCGGATGCGCCACAAGCTCGGCGCGCTCGACGATTTCGCCGCTACGTTCGCGGGAAGCACGCAGCCTTCGGATACGCCCCTCGCCACCGCCATCGCGCGTCACATACGCGCAGAGCACAACCTCGAGCTGCCCACCGATGCGATGCGCCCCGATGCAGTGCCGCCGCACCTGCGAATGAACTTCCGCGTAGTCGATGACCAAGGTCGCCAGCGCGCCATGGGCCGCGATCTCGCCGCGCTCAAGCGCCAGCTCGGCGAGGAAACGAAGGAGCTGCTGCAGGAAGTGGCGCCGGTGGAGGAGGGCGAGCGCTACAGCGGCTGGACGATGGGCGAGCTGCCCGAGATCATGGAAATCCGGCGCGGGGCGCGCACGCTGGTCGGCTATCCGGCGCTGGTCGATGCAGGCGATGCGGTCACCCTGCAGGTCTTCGAGTCGCCGGAAAAGGCGCGCGACGCGCACGCCCACGGCGTGCGGCGGCTGCTGGCGATCGCCTTTCGCGACCGCATCCGCGACCTCGAGCGCGCGCTCGCGAAGGAGATGACCCTGGCAGCGCTCAAGGAGGACGTGCTCCGCGCGGCGCTCGACCGCACCTTTCTGGCCGACTCGCTGCCGATGACACAGAGCGAGTTCGCGCGCCGCGTGGACGCGGGCCGCAGCCGCTTCACGCTCATCGCGCAGGAGATCGCTCGCCTCGCCAAAACGATCCTGGCCGAGCGGCAGGCGCTGGAAAAAAGGCTCGCCGCTGCCGAGCGCGGCTTCCAACCGGTAGCAGCCGACATCCGGGCGCAGCTCGCACGGCTGCTGGCGCCGGGCTGGCTGTCGCGCACGCCGTGGGAGCGCCTGCAACATGTGCCGCGCTATCTGAAGGCGGCGGCGCTGCGCCTGGAGAAGCTACGCGCCGACCCGCAGCGCGACCAGCGCCTGGCGGCCGAGCTCGGCATGCTCGAGCAGCCGTTTCGGCGTGAGGTGAGCGCGCGACTGCGCAACGACGCTGCGGGCGCCGAGCTCGAGCAGTTCGGCTGGCTGCTCGAGGAGCTGCGCGTCTCGCTGTTCGCGCAGGAGCTACGAACGCCGGTGCCGGTGTCGGTAAAGCGCCTGGCGAAGTTATGGCAGAGCCTGCGCCGATGAGCGTCGCGCGCTCGCTGCTCTACGCGGCTGCCAACCTGCTTCACCCGCGCATGCTTTGGCTCATGGTCTGGCCGATGCTGGTGGCGCTCGCCCTGTGGGGCAGCGTGGCGCTCGTGGCCTGGGGCACCTTCGCCGTGCGGCTGGCGGTCTGGCTGCAGCAGGCGCTCGACTACGCGCTTTCCTGGTCGCACGTCGATTTCGCAACCGCCGCGCTAGTCGCCGCCAATGTGCTGCTCTTCATCGCCTTCGTGCCGCTCGTCTATCTGACGGCGCTCTTCATCCTGAGCGTCTTCGGCATGCAGAAGATGGTCGGCTACGTCGCGAGCCGTTCCTATCCGCAGCTCGAGCGGCGCCGCGGCGGCGGCATTGCCGGCACCGGCTGGAACGGGCTCGCTGCGTTTGCCGGCATGCTCGGGCTCGCGGTCGTCAGCATCCCGCTGTGGCTCCTGCCGCCGCTATGGCCGATCATCCCGCTCGTCATCCTCGGCTGGGTGAATCAGCGTCTCCTACGCTATGACGCGCTCGCGGAGCACGCCGACGCCGAGGAGATGCGGCGGCTCTTTCGCCGGCACCGTGGCACGCTCTACCTTCTCGGGCTGCTGCTCGCGCTCGCGGCGTATATCCCGATCGTCGGCTTTTTCGCGCCCGTGCTCTTCGGGCTGGCCTTCATCCACTACCTGCTTGGCGCGCTCGCCGCCGAACGCGCGGCGCATAACGGGGCCCTATCGCCCATATGAAGAGAAATCATTGGGCGGCGGGAACGTCACTCGCTACGCTCGGTCATTCTTCTTTTGGACGGAGCGACGATGTTCGAGAACCGCGAGGGACAGCGAGTCCCGCAAGTTACATTCCGGGCGCGAAACGAGAGCGACTGGAAGCCGATCACCACCGACGAGATCTTCAAGGGCAAGACGGTCGTGGTCTTTTCCCTGCCGGGCGCCTTCACGCCCACCTGCTCATCGACGCACGTGCCGCGCTACAACGAGCTCGCGCCGGCGTTCTTCGCCAGCGGCGTCGAGCGCATCGTCTGCATCTCGGTGAATGACGCGTTCGTGATGAACGAATGGGCACGTACGCAGGAGTGCGGCAACATCCTCATGCTGCCGGATGGCAACGGCGAATTCACCCAGAAGATGGGCATGCTGGTGGACAAGGCCGACCTCGGCTTCGGCAAGCGCTCATGGCGCTATTCGATGCTGGTGAAGGATGGCGTCATCGAGAAGATGTTCATCGAACCCGAGAAGCCGGGGGACCCGTTCGAGGTTTCGGACGCCGATACGATGCTCGACTATATCAACCCGAAGGCGAAGAAGCCTGACCAAGTGGCGGTCCTCACGCGCGAGGGCTGCGGCTTTTGCGCCAAGGCGAAGAAGCTGCTGAAGGACCTCGGTTACCAGTACAGCGAGGTGGTGCTCAACCACAGCGACCGCTCGCGGGTCGTCGGCGCGATCACCGGCCGCGGCACCGTGCCGCAGGTGTTCATCAACGGCAAACACATCGGCGGGCTCGAAGAGCTCGAGCGCTGGGCGCAGAAGGCGGCCTAGAATCGCCCCGTGTTCGGGGCCTACATCATCGGCGACGAGCTGCTGGTCGGGAAGCGCGAGGACAAGCATCTCGGTTTTCTGATCGGCGCGCTCGCGCGCCGCGGGCTGCGCCTAGCTTGGGCGCACTATCTCGGTGACGACCCGGCACGCCTGACGGAAGCGCTGCGGCGAAGCTTGGCCTCGAGCGATGTGGTATTCAGCTTCGGCGGCATCGGCGCGACACCCGACGATCACACGCGCCAGTGCGCCGCCGCGGCGCTCGGTGTGCCGCTCGAACTGCATCCGGAGGCCGAGCGCGAAATCCGCGGCCGCTTCGCCGGGGGCGAAGCGACGCCGCAACGGCTCGCCATGGGCGAATTTCCACGCGGCGCGGCCGTCATTCCGAATCCCGTAAATCGCATTCCGGGCTTCTCTATCGCCGAGCATCACTTCGTCCCTGGCTTCCCACAGATGGCGTGGCCCATGGCCGAGTGGGTGCTCGACACTCGCTACCGCGCGCTGTTCGACCGGCAGCGCTGGGCCGAGGACTCGATCCTCGTCTACCAGGCGGGCGAAAGTCAGCTGATCCCGGCCATGCAGGCAGTGGAGCGTGAGTTCAACGGCGTGAAAGTGTTCAGCCTGCCG
Organism: Betaproteobacteria bacterium; assembly: GCA_019509895.1. Taxonomy (GTDB): domain Bacteria; phylum Pseudomonadota; class Gammaproteobacteria; order Burkholderiales; family SG8-39; genus SCGC-AG-212-J23. Next base: position 6,291 of record JAEKLK010000228.1, read on the forward strand.
TCCATGGGTCCGAACGGCTCGCGCATTCATGTGGAGCTCGGGGTGCGCGGCGATCCGACGCAGGTGGCGCCGGCCATGGACCGCCTGCGGCGGGAAGTCGCGGCCGCCGGGTTCCCCTACAAATAAAAAGCCCGGGCAGAACCCGGGCTTTGCATCAGCGCCTCGTCTTGTTGATCGCTCTTAGGCGACCTTTTTTGCCTTCGCGAGGCCCTTGACGGTCTCGGTGGCGGCGGCAACGTTCGCCTCGGCGATCTCGGTCGCCTGCTTCGCGACCTTGTTCATGTTGTCGTAGGCCGAGTTCGCGGCCGCGAGCATCGACTTCACCGCGGCAACCGCGACGTCCGAGCCGGCTGGCGCGTTTTTCGACACCTTGTCGAGCAGGCTGACGAAATTCTCGTTCCACTCGGCGACGCGGCGCTCGCCCACGCGCGTGAGTTCAGCGTTCGCTTCGGTTGCCACTTCGTAAAGGCTCTTCGAGTAGCCGATAGCCTTTTCGATCGCCGGCTGGGCGAACGAATTCTGCAGCGTCACGAACTCCTGCACATCCTTCGCGCCGAGCAGCGCGCGGGTGTTGGCCATCGAGTCTTCGAAGACGCTCTTGACCGCGCCTGCGTTGATGTTCGCCAGCTTCTCGAACGCGGCGAACTGGGCATTCGCCACGGCGAGGAGCGCTTCTACGGTGGCCTTTTGGGCCGCTTGAATCTGCTCTGGGGTCACGTACATTTGTAGCTCCTGTCGAGGGTCCTGCGAGCCAATTTGTGCATCGCAGCAATGCCAATGTACGGCCGTACAAGCCGAAAGTCAAGCTCGTGATGCGTAGCAGCAAACTGTGAATAGGGCATCGCGTTGCGGACTACGCGGTGTGAGCGGGCACTAACTTCTAGGGTGTCGCACATACTGGCGACGTGGCCATCGATTTCCGACCGAGCGACCCGGCGGTTCTCGCGCATCCTTTCCCCGTCTATGCGCGTCTGCGGGACGAGGACCCGGCGCACTGGAGTCCGGTGCTGAAGGGGTGGGTGCTGACCCGCTACGAGGACGTGAAGCGCGTTTGCCTCGACGGCGGCATGTCCTCGGATCGCCTGCGCCCCTTCTTCGCCGCGCTGCCCTCGGCGGAGGCGCTGCGCATGGCGGAATTGATGCGCGTGCTCACGCTATGGATGGTGTTTCGCGATCCGCCGGAGCACACACGCCTGCGCCGGCTCACCAGCCGCGTGTTCAACGTTCGCTCCATCCAGGCGCTGAAGCCAGCGGTCGAGTCGCTGACCGTCTGGCTGCTCGACCGGCTCGGCGAGCGCAGCGAATTTGATTTCATCTGCGAGTTCGCGGGACCGCTGCCGGCGCTGGTGATCATGGACATGCTCGGCGTGCCGCGGAATGAGCTCGCGCGACTGAAGCGCCTGTCGGACGAGATGGCACTCTTCATCGGCAGCGCGCGCGAGACCCCCGGCAAGTACGAGCGCGCGGAAGCCGCGACGCGCGAGATGGCCGCGCTTTTCCGCGCGCTCGTCGACGAACGCCGAAGCGAGCCTCGCCGCGATCTGCTGAGCGAGCTCGTTCATCTCTCCGCCGATGGCGAGCAGCTGTCCGAGGACGAGCTCGTCGCGACCTGCGTCCTGCTGCTCTTTGCCGGCCATGAAACCACGACGCACCACATCACCAACGGGCTGGCGGCGCTGCTACGGTTTCCTGACCAGATGGATAAGCTACGCCGCGATCCCCAAGTCGCGCCCGCGGCGGTGGAGGAGCTATTGCGCTACGACGGGCCAATCGGTGCGCAGGTGCGCATCGTGCAGGAGCCGCAGCGCTTTCACGGCTGCGAATTGCAGCGAGGCGAGCGCGTTTTTCTAATGATGAACGCGGCGAACCGCGACCCGCGCGCGTACCGCGAGCCGGACCGTGTAGATCTGGCGCGCCAGGGTCCGCCGCACCTGACGTTTGGCTTCGGCGCCCATATCTGCCTTGGCTTTCCGCTCGCGAGGCTCGAAGGCCAGATTGCGCTGCCGGCAGTGCTCGCGCGATGGCGGAAGATCGAGCCGTTGAATGACGCGCCCGAGTGGCTCGACTCGCTGGTGCTCCGCGGGATGAAGACTTTTCCGGTGCGCGTGAGCGGTTGAGCGCCGGGGCGGACCACCTGCCGGCGCGGCTGTGGTGGCTGCTTGGCGCGCTGACCTTGGCATGGGGTTTCAACTGGACGGCGATGAAGCTCGCGCTCGCCGAGGTGCCGCCGTGGACCTTTCGCTCGCTCTGCCTCGGCCTTGGCTCGGCGGTGCTGTTCGCGGCACTGCGCCTCGGCGGCCAGCGCCTCGCGTGGCCGCGGGGCCAATGGCGGCGATTGTGGATGCTGGCGCTGCTCAACATCACCGGCTGGAACATGCTGGTCGCCTTCGGCCTGACGATGATCGCCTCCGGCCGCGCCTCGATCCTCGCTTACACGATGCCGGTGCTATCCATTCCGCTCTCTGTCTGGCTGCTCGGTGAGCGCCTCACCGGCGCGAAAATCGTCGGCCTGGCGCTCGGCCTGGCTGGCCTTGCGCTGCTCATTGGCGAGGGCTTCGCGGCGATCGGCGCCGCGCCGCTCGGCACGCTGCTCGTGCTCGGCGCGGCGGCGAGCTGGGCTCTCGGCGCCGTGCTGCAAAAGAAATATCCGGTGACGCTGCCAGCCGGTCCGTATACGGCGTGGATCATGCTTCTTGGGGGCGTGCCGATTTTCATCGGCGCCGGGCTGTTTGAGGACCTGCGCGTGCTCGGCGGCATCGGCCCGCGCGCCGTTCTCGGCACGATGTACAACGTATTTATCGCCTTCGCCTTCGCTCACTGGGCATGGATCAAGCTCGCGACCACGGTCTCGGTGACGGTCTTCTCGCTCAGCATCCTCATCATC
>JAEKLK010000229.1 GCA_019509895.1 Betaproteobacteria bacterium
TTCTGCGCCACCGTCGTGCCGACCTTCGGATCGGCCTGGTCGTCTTCCGCGACGAGCGTGAACTTCACATCCTTGCCGTCGATCTTGATTCCGGCGGCGTTCGCTTCCTCGATGGCGAGGCGCGCACCATTCTCGTTGTCCTTGCCGAGGTGCGCGATGCCGCCCGTGAGCGGAGCGACGTGGCCGATCTTGACTTCCGTGCCGCCAGCCTGCGCCGCCGGCGTCGCTCCGCCTTTGTCGGCCGCCGGCTTGGGCGCTTCCTTGCTGCAGCCCGCGAGCGCGATCACCACCGCGAGCAGCGAAAGCGCGAGCTTCGAATTCTTCATTGACTCCTCCGAGGTGGTAAAGCTTTTGTAGGCGGATATCTTAACTCCGCCCTGTCCTCGGAAATCGATCGCGCCGGCCGGCGCGTCAGGCTACTTCTGCGACAGGATCCACTTCACCAGCGAGTGGATGTCGTTATCGGGCACCTGCGAGTTCGGCGGCATTGGCACCTGACCCCAGACTCCCTGACCGCCCTTCTTCACCTTCTCGAAGAGCTTCGCCTGGGCTTGCTTGTCATCGCGGTACTTCGCCGCCACGTCCTTGTACGACGGGCCGACGAGCTTCTTGTCGACGGCGTGGCAGGCAAAGCAGTTGTGCTTCTTGGCGAGCTCTTCCTGCGCGTAGGCGGGCACTGCGGCGGGCAGTGCAGCGGCAAGCGCGAGCGCCACTACGGCGTGTTTCATGGGGTCTCCTGAAGTGCGGCCTGCAATTGTATGAGATCGCTGATCGGTTCCCGGCATATAACGCCCCGACACAGCCAGCCGTTGACCGGCCCGGGCCGAACCGGCTTGTCGAGCGGCGCCGGCAATCCGGATACGCCGTCGGGCACCGCGAGCACGATGGCGGCCGGCAGATAGTGCCGGCATAGCTCGCCGCGCCAGCGCGCCGGCGCGTCGCCCTGGCCGCGCAGGACGAGCAAGGCGGGCGGCTGCAGCTGCTCGGCGAGCGCCATGCTCATCGTGGCGTAGGCCGCCGGAGAGTCGCGCATCTGCGGATAAAAGAGCGCCACCGTTTCCTCCGCGGCCCGCGTGTACCGCATGTCCCCTGTGAGCGCCGCCAGGCGACCGAGTGCCCACGCGGCCGCCGCGTTGCCGGCGGGCGTCGCCTGGTCCTGGCCGGGCTTCGGCCGGTGAAACAGCTTCTCGTGGCTCGCGCCGGTAAAGAAGAAGCCGCCCGACTGTCGGTCCTGGAACTCGGTAAGCAGCACCTCGGCAAGCTCGGTCGCGAACTGCAGGTCGGCCGTCGAAAACTCAGCCTGCAGCATCTCCAGCAGCGCCGCGATGAGGAAGGCGTAGTCATCCAGGTACGCATTGAGATGCGCACGGCCGTCCTTGTAGGTCGCGAGCAGGCGGCCGTCCTGCCACATCCGCCCGCGGATGAGCTCCAGCGCGCGGCGCGCCGACGCGAGCCACTCGGGCTTGCCGAACACCCGCCCGGCATGCGCCATGCCGCGGATGGCGAGTGCATTCCAGGACACGAGCACCTTCTCGTCCCGCCCGGGCCGAACGCGCTTTTCACGCACGGCAAAGAGCTTGCGCCGTGCGGACTCGACGAGCGCCGCAGCGCCGGGCGCGAGCGGCGCCGAGATGCGCAGGTGCCAATGCTTGCCCTCGAAATTCGGCGGCCGATCCAGGCCGTAGCGCGGCGCAAAGGCGGCGTATTCCTCCGGCGTGAGGAGCGCCTGCACTTCGTCGCGCTGCCAGATATAGAACTTGCCTTCCTCGTGCTCGCTATCGGCATCGAGCGACGAGTAATAGCCGCCCTCGGGCGATTGCATCTCGCGCATCAGCCAGCCGGCCGTGTCCTCGGCGCAGCGCGCGTACACCGGCTCGCCGCTCATCTGCCAGGCGTCCGCGAGCAGGCCGAGCAGCGGCCCGTTGTCGTAGAGCATCTTCTCGAAGTGCGGGATGGTCCAGTGCGCGTCGACGCTGTAGCGGCAGAAGCCGCCGCCGAGCTGGTCATAGATGCCGCCTTCGCACATGCGCGTGAGGCTTACAAGCGCAACGTCGCGCTCGCCCTCGCGCAGACACAGCTCGAGGTCCGCTGGATGGGGGAATTTCGGCGCGCTGCCGAAGCCGCCGAGTTGAGCGTCGAAATTCGCGCGCAGGTTATCGAGCATCGCGCGAATCACCTGCCGCGAGAGCTCATCGCGGGCGGCGGCACCCGCGGGCAGCGTGGCTGCAAAGCCCGCCAGCACGTGCTGGTTCTGCTCGGCGATCTCGGTGCGCTTCTCGCGCCAGATGGCCGCAATGCGCTCGCAGAGCTCCGGGAACGCCGGCATGCCGTAGCGCGGCGCCTTGGGGAAATAGGTGCCGCCGAAAAACGGTGCGCCTTCCGGCGTAAGAAACATCGTCAGCGGCCAGCCGCCGGCGCGGCGCGCGAGCATCTGGTGCGCGCTCTGGTAGATCTGGTCGAGGTCGGGGCGCTCTTCGCGGTCCACCTTGATGTTGACGAACAGCCGGTTCATCACCTCGGCAACCTGCGGATCCTCGAAGCTCTCGTGCGCCATCACGTGGCACCAGTGGCAGGCGGAATAGCCGATGGAAAGCAGGATCGGCTTGTCTTCCGTCCGCGCGCGCGCGAGCGCTTCGGGTCCCCAGGGATACCAGTCGACGGGATTCGCCGCGTGCTGCTGCAGGTACGGCGACGTTTCGTGGGCGAGGCGATTCGGCACGGCGCCGAGGGAGCTTAACATCGGCGCCCATGGCCAACCATCGTCCGGACGACGTGCTCACCTTCTGGTTCGGCGAAGGCGCCGACTACGGCAAGCGGCACAAGCGCTGGTTCGAGAAGAACGCGGCGTTCGACGCCGAAGTGACGGCGCGCTTTCGCGACCTACATGCCCAGTTGCACGCGAGCGGCGAATGGCTCGATCCCGCGCGCGCCTGCCTGGCGCGCATTCTCGTCCTCGACCAGTTCCCGCGCCATATCTACCGCGGCAGGCCGCAAGCCTTTGCGAGCGATGCCGCCGCGCTGGCCGCCGCGCGGCACGGCGTCGAGCGCGGCTACGATCGCCCTCTGCTACCGGTCGAGCGGTTGTTCATGTACCTGCCGTTCGAGCACAGCGAGCGGCTGGAAGACCAGGAGCGTGCCTGCGCGCTATGCGAGCCGCTGCGCGCCTACGCGGAAACGGATGACACGCATCGCTATGCGCTCGCGCACCGTGATGTGATCCGGCGCTTCGGCCGCTTTCCCCACCGCAACGCCGTCCTGGGACGCGAGAGCACGCCTGAGGAGCTCGAGTTCCTCAAGCAGCCGGGCTCAAGCTTCTGAGTCGGTGATGGCTCCGAGCGAAGCGGTCGAGACCAGCCGCGCGTATTTCGCGAGCAGGCCACGGGTGTAGCGCGGCTTCGGCGCTTTCCATTTCTTGCGCCGCTTGGCGAGCTCGCGCGCCGCGACGTTGAGCTGCACGAGCCGCTTCTTGGCGTCGATGGTGATCGAGTCGCCTTCTTTCACCAGCGCGATGTTGCCGCCGACATAGGCCTCGGGCGCGACGTGGCCAACGACCATGCCCCAGGTTCCACCGGAGAACCGGCCGTCGGTGAGCAGGCCGACCGATTCGCCGAGCCCCTGGCCGATGAGCGCCGAGGTGGGCGCGAGCATCTCCTGCATGCCGGGGCCGCCCTTCGGTCCCTCGTAGCGGATGACGATCACGTCGCCCGCCTTGATGCGCCTGGCGAGGATCGCCTCCATGCATTCGTGCTCCGAGTCGAAGACGCGCGCCGGGCCGGTGATGGTCGTGCTCTTCAGGCCGGCGATCTTCGCGACGCAGCCTTCGGGCGCGAGGTTGCCCTTGAGTATCGCGAGCGGTCCCTGGCGATGCAGCGGCTTGTCGATCGGCAGGATCACGTCCTGATCGCTGCGCGGCTTCGCCGGCACCGCTTTCAGCTCCTCGGCGAGCGTTTTGCCGGTGATCGTCATGCATTCGCCGTGCACGAGATCGGCCTGCAACAGCATTTTCAGCACCTGCGGCACGCCGCCCGCGGCGTGGAAATCGACCGCGACGTAAGGCCCGAAGGGCTTCAGGTTACAGAGGAGCGGCACCTTGCGACGAATGCGCTCGAAGTCATCGATGGTCCAGCGCACGCCCGCGGCAGCGGCGATGGCGAGGTAATGCAGCACCGCATTGGTCGAGCCGCCCGTCGCCATCACCAGCGCGATGGCGTTCTCGATCGACTTGCGCGTGATGATGTCGCGCGGCTTGAGATCGTTCTTTACCGCCTCGACCAGCACGCGCGCCGATACAGCGGCCGAATCGGCTTTCTCCGGATCCGGCGCCGCGAGCTGCGACGAGGCGAGCAGGCTCATGCCGAGCGCCTCGAACGACGAGCTCATGGTGTTGGCGGTGTACTGGCCGCCGCAGGCGCCGACGCTCGGGCAGGCGTTTTTCTCGATGCCGTCGAAGTCCTCGCGCGACATCTTGCCGGCGCTGAAGGCGCCGACCGCCTCGAACGGGCTGACGATGGTGAGCTTCTGCCCCTTCCAGAATCCCGGCTTGATGGTGCCGGCGTAGACGAAGATGCCCGGCACGTTGATGCGCGCCATCGCCATCATCGCCCCCGGCATGTTCTTGTCACAGCCGCCGACGCACAGCACGCCGTCCATGCACTGCCCGTTGACCGCCGTCTCGATGGAATCGGCGATCACCTCGCGGGAGACGAGCGAGTACTTCATGCCTTCGGTGCCCATGCCGATGCCGTCCGTGACGGTGGGAAACCCGAACACCTGCGGCTTGGCGCCGGCCTCTCCGAGCGCGGCGATCGCGCGGTCGGCGAGCACCTGGATGCCGGCGTTGCAGGGGTTCATGGTGGAGTGGCCGTTCGCCACGCCGACGATCGGCTTTTCGAAATCGGCGTCGCCGAAACCCACTGCGCGCAGCATCGCGCGGTTGGGCGAGCGCGCCACGCCGTGGGTGATGAGGCGGGAACGGCGGTTATAGGCTGCCATCGGCGGTCCTCCTGGGGGCGGCGATTGTGCGCCTGCGCCCGGCACGCTGGCTAATGCCATCGCGATCGTCCTGTAATACCCTGCCGGTATGAATGTCCCCGATTTGCGGCGGCTTCGGTATTTCATGGCGGTGGCCGAGCGGCTGCATTTCGGGCGCGCCGCGCAGGCGCTGCACATCTCGCAGCCGCCGCTCTCGCGCGCCATCCGCGCGCTCGAGGACGAGCTCGGCGTGTCGCTCTTCGCGCGCACGCGCCGCCGGGTCGAGCTGACGCCGGCCGGCACGCGGCTACTCGAAGACACGCGGCGCCTGGTGTCGCAGCTCGAGCGCACGGTGCAGGAGGTGCGCGCGATGGCGAGCGGCGAGCGCGGCCGCCTGCGTATCGGCTTCGTGTCGCTCGCCGACTATGGCGTGCTGCCCGAGCTGCTCCGCTCGTACAAGGCCGCGCACCCGCAGGTGCAGCTGGCCCTGCGGGAGATGCTCTCGCCCGAGCAGGCGCTCGCCCTTGCCGCCGGCGATCTCGATTTCGGGTTGCTTCTGCCGCCGGTCAGCGGCGCGGCGCGCCTCGAGCACATCGTCGTGCAGCGCGAGCGCTTCGTCATCGCACTGCCGGCTAAGCACCGGCTCGCCGCCACCAAGGGCAAGGTTTCGCTGCGCGAGCTTGCGGGCGAGCCGTTCGTAACCATCCCGCGGGAGATCGCGCCGCGCCTGTACGATATCGGCACGCAACTGGCCGCACAGGCCGGGATCTCCCTCAACGTCGCGCAGGAAGCGATTCAGATGCAGACCGTGGTGAGCCTCGTCTCGAGCGGCCTCGGCGCCGCGATTGTGCCCGCCTCGGTGGCCAACCTCGGCCGGCGCGGCGTCGTGTATCGCGACCTCAACGAGCGCCACCCGCGCCTCGATTTATGGTTGGCGTGGCCGCGTGGTGCGCTCGGCGGCGCCGGCCGCGATTTCGTGGCGTTCGCGCGCCGGTTGGCCCCCTAGATGCTCGTCCACCCGAACATCGACCCGATCGCCTTCTCGATCGGCCCCCTCGCGGTGCGCTGGTACGGCCTCATGTACCTCGCCGGATTCGCCGCGGCGTGGTGGCTGGGCCTGCGCCGCATTGCCAAGGGCCTCGCGCCGGTGACGCGCACGCAGTTCGACGACCTTCTTTTCCTGACGGTGCTGGGCGTGATCCTGGGCGGGCGGCTGGGCTACGTGGTCTTCTACAAACCGGGCTATTACTTCGCTCATCCGCTGGAAATCTTCGCCGTCTGGCAGGGCGGCATGTCTTTTCACGGCGGGCTGCTCGGGGTGATGGCGGCGATGGCGTTCGCTGCCCGGCGTCATCGCATCGATTACTTGCGGCTGATGGACTTCGTCTCGCCGCTCGTGCCGCTCGGCTTAGCGGCCGGGCGCCTGGGCAACTTCATCAATGGCGAGCTCTGGGGCCGCGTCACGGATGTGCCGTGGGGCATGGTGTTTCGCAACGCCGGCGACGCACCGCGCCATCCGTCGCAGCTCTACCAGCTGGCGCTCGAGGGTCTGACGCTGTTCGTCATCCTGTGGTGGTTTTCTTCGAAGCCGCGCCCCCGCGGCCAGGTATCGGCGCTCTTTCTTGTAGGGTATGGCGTGCTGCGCTTCATCGCCGAGTTCGCGCGCGAGCCCGACGCCTTCCTCGGTTACCTGGCGCTCGGCATGACGATGGGCCAGTGGCTGTGCCTGCCGATGATCGCGCTGGGGGTCTGGCTATTCGCATGGAGTCGGCGCTCGACCCGCTCCTAGGCGCCGCTTTTCCGGTCTTTGCGCTGGTCGCCTGCGGCGTGCTGGCCGGGCGGTTTCGCTTGATCAATCCCGGCTCTAGCGAAGCGCTCAACCGCTTCGTCTACGCGTTCGCCCTCCCGGCGATGCTGTTCATCGCCGTCTACCGCGGCTCGCTCGAGGACATCCTCGGCAGCGGCTACTTCCTGCTCGGCGTGGTGCTCGCCACGTTCGCGACCGCGCTCGCCGCCTATGCGCTGTCGCGCACCGTCTGGGGCGGATCGCGCGCCGAGAGCGTGCTGCGCGCGCTGAACGCGTCCTTCGCCAACACCGGTTACCTCGGCATCCCGCTCGTGAGCGTAGCCTACGGCGAGCGCGCCGCCCTGCCCGCGGCGCTGGCGACAGTGGCGACGAACATCGTCTCGTTCGCCGTCGCGATCGTCTGCCTCGAGCTCCTCGCCCATCCGCAGGGCGGTGGCATCGGGCGCGCCCTCGCCGGCGTGGCGCGAAGTCCGCTCATTTGGCCGATCGCGCTCGCCATCGCCCTCCTCGCGCTCGGCGTCAAAGTGCCCTTGCCGGTCGAGCGCTTCGCCACCCTGCTTGCCGCCGCGGCCGGACCTTGCGCGCTTTTCGCAATCGGCCTCTTCGTCTCCCAGCTTTCGATTCGCGAAGGCCTGCGCGCGAGTTGACCGACGAGCGCGCTCAAGCTCGTGCTGCATCCGCTGCTGATGGCGGCCCTTGCCTTCCATGTACTGCCGATCGACGACTTCTGGGGAAAGATCGCCGTGGTGTGCGCCAGCCTGCCGCTCGGCGCGACCGCATTCGTTCTCGCGCAACGCTATAGCGTGTTGGAAGCCGAGACTTCGAGCGCCGCCGTGCTTTCCACCGCCGCCTCGGTGGTGAGCGTATCGCTCGTCATGACGCTGCTCGCGGCGCGCTGAGCGCCGCCTCCAGGACGCGCGCCACGTGCAGCGGCTTGCGGCCGGTGCCGTCGAGGATCTGGTGGCGGCAGCTCGTGCCATCGGCCACCAGCATGGCGTTCGGCGCCGTGCGAATCGCCGGCAGCAGCGTCATTTCCGCCATGCGCATGGACACCGCTGCGTGCTCGGCTTCGTAACCGAAGCTGCCGGCCATGCCGCAGCAGCTCGTTTCCACCGTGCTGACCTTCAGCCCGGGCACCAGCGCGAGCGCGCGTAGCACCGACCCCATCGCGTCGAAGGCCTTTTCGTGGCAGTGGCCGTGAAGCAGGACTTCGTCTTGCGCCTCCCGGAACGCGAGCTTCCCCGGCCGCTCGGCAATCCACTGCGCAAAGTGGAACGTGTTCTTCGCGAGCGCGGCGGCGCCAGGAACAAGCACGGGTAGCTCATCGCGCAGTGCGTAAAGGCACGATGGCTCGAGGCCGATGATGGGCGCGCCGCGCGCCACGGCCGGGCCGAGCGCGTCGAGCAGGCGGCGGGCTTCCTGTTTGGCACGGTCGGCCATACCGACCGAGAGGTACGTGCGACCACAGCAAATCCCGGCCGGGATTTGCACACGGTAACCCGCCGCTTCGAGCACCGCTTTCGCGGCGCGCGCGTTCTCCGGCTCGAAGTAGCGGTTGAACGTATCGACGAAGAGCACGACGTCGCCTTCGGCGGCGCCGGTGTCGCGAAAATAGTCGCGCCGCCAGCGCGGCAGCGGCCGGTCGGCAAAGCCGATCGCACGCTGCGACCAGCGCGACGCCAGGTTGGCGAGCGGCGCGAGGCGTGCCGCCATCGGCGCGTAGCGCGGCAGGAAAGCGATCGCGCGATCGCGCGCGCTATGGGCATGGCGCGCCTTGTAGTGCGCCAGGAACTCGATCTTCATGCGCGCCATGTCGACGCCGGTCGGGCATTCGCGCTTGCAGCCCTTGCACGAGACGCAGAGGTCGAGCGCATCCTTGACCGTGTCCAGCTCGAGCTGGCCGGAAAGCGCCAGGCGCAGCGTGTTGGCCCGGCCGCGCGTCAGGTGGATTTCGTCGCGCGTCGCCCGATACGAAGGGCACATGGTGCCGGCGTCGAACTTGCGGCAGTGGCCGTTGTTGTTGCACATCTCGACGGCCTTGTCGTAGCCGCCCCACTCGCCCCAGTCGAGCACGCTTTCCCTCTCTTGCGTGCGATAGCCCGGCGGAAAGCGGAACAGCGTCGTGTCGTCCATCTTCGTCGGGTTGACGATCTTGCCGGGGTTCATCAGGCCGCGCGGGTCGAGCCAGGACTTGATCTCGCCGAGCGCGGCCGTCAGGCGCGGGCCGAAGAAAGGCGCGATCCATTCCGAGCGCACCAGGCCGTCGCCGTGCTCGCCGGAGTACGCGCCCTTGTACTGCTTCACCATCGCGCACGCCTCCTCGGCGATCGCGCGCATCTTCTCGGCACCGTCGCGC
>JAEKLK010000346.1:0-1714 GCA_019509895.1 Betaproteobacteria bacterium
AGGCCGTAGGCCATGTTGTCGTAGACGCTCATGTGCGGGTAGAGCGCGTAGTTCTGGAACACCATGGCGATGTCGCGATCCTTGGGCTCGAGGTCGTTGACCACGCGGCTGCCAATGCGGATCTCGCCGGAGGTGATCACCTCCAGTCCCGCGACCATGCGCAGCAGGGTCGACTTGCCGCAGCCCGACGGGCCGACGATGACGACGAATTCGCCGTCGGCCACCTCGGTGGTCACACCGTGGATCACCTCCAGATCGCGATAGCTCTTGCGGACGTCGCGGAAGGCGAGCGCGGCCATCTATTTCTCGGTTTCCACGAGGCCCCTGACGAACCATTTCTGCATCAGCAGCACCACCACCGCGGGCGGCAGCATGGCGAGCATCGCGGTCGCCATGATGAGCGGCCATTCGTTCGCGGCATCGCTGCCGACGATCATGCGCTTGATGCCGATGACCGCGGTATACATGGATTCGTCGCTCGTCACGAGCAGCGGCCAGAGGTACTGGTTCCAGCCATAGATGAACTGGATGACGAAAAGCGCGGCCACGCTGGTCTTGGAGAGCGGCAGCAGAATGTCCCGGAAAAAGCGCATCGGCCCGGCGCCATCGATACGCGCCGCCTCCGCGAGCTCGTCCGGCACGGTGAGGAAGAACTGGCGGAAGAGGAACGTCGCCGTGGCCGAAGCGATGAGCGGCAGGGTGAGCCCGACGTAGGAATTCAGCAGGTGCAGGTTCGAGGCCACCTGGAACGTCGGGATGATGCGCACCTCGACCGGCAGCATCAGCGTGACGAAGATCATCCAGAAGAAAAAATTGCGCAGCGGAAAGCGGAAGTAAACGATGGCGAAGGAGGCGATGATCGAGATCGCGATCTTGCCGAGCGCGATGCCGAGCGCCATCACCAGGCTGTTGCCGAGCATGGTGGCGACGGCGGCCTGCGAGCCCTTGGTCGAGCCCGCGGTCAGCACCTGCCGATAGTTCTCCACCAGGTGATCGCCGGGCAGGAGCGGCATCGGCACCGTGAGTATCTGCTCGAGCGTGAGCGTCGAAGCGACGAAGGTGACGTACAGCGGAAACCCGATCACGACGATGCCCAGGATGAGGAGCGCGTGCGCGAGGACCGTGAGGCCTGGCCGGTTCTCGACCATCAGTACTGCACCTTGCGCTCGACGAAACGAAACTGCAGCGCCGTGAGCACGATGACGATGCACATGAGAACCACCGACTGGGCTGACGAGCCGCCCAGATCCGCGGCTTTTACGCCGTCGTAATAAACCTTATAAACGAGGATCTGCGTGTCCTGCGCCGGTCCTCCCTGGGTGGTCGCGTCAATCACGCCGAAAGTGTCGAAGAAGGCGTAGACGATGTTCACGACGAGCAGGAAGAACGTTGTCGGCGAGAGCAGCGGGAAGACGATCGTCCAAAAGCGCCGCGCCGGTCCGGCGCCGTCGATGGCGGCCGCCTCGATGAGCGAGCGCGGGACCGACTGCAGGCCGGCGAGGAAGAAGAGAAAGTTGTACGAGATCTGTTTCCACACGGAAGCGATGACGACCAGCAGCATCGCCTGGTCACCACGCAGGATCCAGTTCCAGTCGATGCCCCAGCGTCGCAGCACGTAAGTGACGATGCCGATCGAGGGCGCGAATATGAACGCCCACAGGACGCCCGCCACGGCGGGCGCCACGGCGTAAGGCCAGATAAGGAGCGTGCGGTA
>JAEKLK010000346.1:1834-4643 GCA_019509895.1 Betaproteobacteria bacterium
AGGTAATGGCCATCGGTGAAGAGCGCTTCGAAATTGCGCAGGCCGACGAACTCCGTGCGCAGGCCAAAGGCGTCCTGCAGTTGGAAGGAGAACCAGATCGCCTGAACGGCGGGCCAGAAGAAAAAGACCAGCGTGACGGCGATTTGGGGCGCGAGCAGCGCGTACGGCAGCCATGCCGAGCCGAAGACGACGCGCTTTTCCATGACCTCGCTCCCCCGCTCCTATCCCGGCCCGGGGGGGTGCGGGGGACGATTCATCCTCCCTGCTCCTTACCGGGAGGCGGCCGCCTCGAACTTGCGCAGGACCTCGTTACCGCGCTTCACCGCCTCGTCGAGCGCGGCCTTGGCGTCCTTACTGCCCGCGAACACGGCCTCCAGCTCCTCTTCGATCACTTCTCGTCCCTGCACGAAGTTGCCGAAGCGCAGGCCCTTCGAGTTCGGCGTCGGCGGCTTGTGGGTGAGTTGCTTCACCGGCATGTCGGCGCCGGGATTCTTGTCGTAGAAGCCGGACTTGCGCGTGAGCTCATAAGCGGCGAGCGTGATCGGCACATAACCGGTGCCGACGTGCCATTCCATCTGCACCTCCGGCCGCGAGAGGAAGGCGAAGAACTTCGCCACGCCCTTGTACTCCGGCGGCTTCTTGCCGCCCATGACCCAGAGCGAGGCGCCGCCGATGATCGAGTTCTGCGGCGCGCCCTTGACGTCGTCGTAGTACGGCATGAAGTTGATCGACCAGTCGAGCTTCGAGTTCTTGCGGAAGGTGGCCTGCGCGCCGGCGCTCGCGGTCACCATGGCGCACTCGCCGCTCGCGAACTTGCCGTCGCCCTGGTTGGTGCGCCCGGCGTAGGTAAACATGCCCTTTTTCGCCAGCTCGCCGAGCATCGCCACATGGCGCACGTGCAGCGGCGAATTGATGGTGAACTGCGTGTCGAAGCCGCCCATGCCATTCTGCTTTGTGCCGATCGGCACGTTGTGCCAGGCGCTGAAGTTCTCGATATGCGTCCACGACGGCCAGCTGGTCGTGTAGACGCACTGCTGTCCGGCCGCCTTCAGCTTCTCGGCCGCCGCCTGGAATTCCTTCCAGGTCTTCGGCGCCTGCGGCGCAAGGCCCGCCTTCTTGAAGGCGTCATGGTTGATGTAGAACATCACCGTCGAGCTATTGAACGGGAACGAGAGCATGTTCCCCTGCAGATCGGTGTAGTAGCCGCTGACCGTCGGCAGATACGCGTTGGGGTCGAACGGCTCCTTGGCGTCGCCCATGACCTTCGTTACCGGCACGATCGCGCCCTTGGCCGCCATCATCGTCGCCGTGCCCACTTCGAACACCTGCAGGATGTGCGGCGCGTCGCCGGCGCGGAACGCCGCGATGGCGGCGGTCATGGACTCCGGATAGGTGCCCTTGAACACGGGCACGACTTTGTATTCTTTCTGGCTGTCGTTGAACTTGCCGGCGAGCGCATTGAGCTGCTCACCCAGCGCCCCGCCCATGGAATGCCACCAGCGGATCTCGGTCTGCGCGTGCGCGGTTGCGGCGAACAGGCCGGCACAGGCGAGCGCGGCCAGCGACTGGATTCTCATGCGGTTCTCCTCCTCCCGAGAGGCGAAGCTTATTCTACGGTGACCGACTTGGCGAGATTGCGCGGCTTGTCGACGTCGGTGCCGCGGGCGAGGGCGGTGTGATAGGCGAGGAGCTGCAGCGGCACGACGTGCAGGATCGGCGAGAGCGCGCCGGCGTGCGAGCCGAGCTCGATCACGTGTACGACATCGGACTGCGGGATGTGCGCGCCCTCATCGGCGAACACGTACAGCTCTCCGCCGCGCGCGCGCACTTCCTGCAGATTGGACTTCAGCTTCTCGATGAGCGCGTCGCCCGGTGCGACCGCGACCACCGGCATGTTCGCGTCGACCAGGGCGAGCGGCCCGTGCTTCAGCTCGCCGGCGGCGTAGGCCTCAGCGTGGATATAGGAGATCTCCTTGAGCTTCAGCGCGCCTTCCATGGCGATCGGCCAGTGAATGCCGCGGCCGAGGAACAGGGCGTGCTCCTTGACGGCGAAGCGCGCCGCCCACTCGGCCACCCGAGGTTCAACGGCGAGCACCTCGTTCACGGCCGCCGGCAGGTGACGCAGCGACTGCAGATGCGCACGCTCGGCATCGGCGGCCAGCCTGCCGCGCACCTTGCCGATGACGAGGGCGAGGAGGAACAGGGCGCCTAGCTGCGTAGTGAATGCCTTGGTGGAGGCAACGCCGATCTCCGGACCGGCGCGCGTCAGGAAGCGAAGGCGTGAGGCCCGGATCAGCGAGCTCTCCGGCACATTGCAAATCGAAAGCGTGGCACGGTAGCCGAGCGCTTTCGCGTGCTCTACTGCCGCGAGCGTGTCGGCGGTTTCTCCGGATTGTGAGATCGTGACGAAAAGCCCGTTCGGGTCCGGCACCGAGCGGCGATAGCGATACTCGCTCGCAATCTCGGCCAGGGTCGGAATGCCGGCGATGTCTTCGAGCCAGTAGCGGGCGATCAACGCCGCGTGGTAGCTCGTGCCGCAGGCGACGAGATGGACCGTGCTCGCCGCGCGCAACAGGCTCTCGCCGTCGGCGCCGAAGAGCCCCGGCTGCAGCGAGCTGGCGCCGCTCACCACCTCGAGCGTGTTGGCGAGCGCGCCGGGCTGCTCGTGGATCTCTTTCTGCATGTAGTGGCGATACGGGCCGAGCGCCACGGCTTCATCCGTGACCTCGGAGAGATGGACGGCGCGCTCCACGGCCTCACCGCGTGCATTCACCACCCGGTAGCCGGCCGGGCGGATCTCGGCGCAATC
>JAEKLK010000347.1 GCA_019509895.1 Betaproteobacteria bacterium
TCTTCTCCCGCATCTCGGGCTTCCCCAGCGCCTTCGCCATGGCCGCATGCAGCCGCTCGATCGCCGCGTGCGGCGTGCCGGCCGGGACGAAAAGCCCGAACCAGAACGTGAAGTCGTAGCCGGGCAGCCCGGCTTCCTCCGCGCCCGCAATCCCGGGCGCCGCCGGGGTCGGGTGGCGCGAGCTCACCGCGAGCGCGCGCACGCGGCCGGCGCGCACGAACCCCATCACCGTCGGTGCGGTAGCGAAATTCACTTGCGTATCGCCTGCGAGCAGCGACTGCGTCGCCGGCCCGCCGCCCTTGAACTGCACGTGCGTGAACTTGATCCCCGCCACCGATTCGAAGAGGACGGAGGCGAGATGCGGCGCCGAGCCATAGCCGGCCGAGGCATGGAAGAGCTTCCCGGGGTTCTGCTTCGCATACGCGATCAGCTCGCGCAGATCCTTCACCGGCAGGCTGTTGTTCACGCAGATCACCGTCGGTCCGGTGGCGATGCGCGTCACCGCCGCGAAATCCTTGTCCGGATCGTACGTGAGACTCTTGTACAGCGCGCGGTTGATCGCCATGTGCGTCGCATTCAGCACCGTGTAGCCATCCGGCGGCGAGTGCGCGACCAGATCATGCGCGATGTTGCCGCCCGCACCCGGCCGGTTATCGACGATGACTGGTGCGCCGAGCTCCTTCGTCAGCTCATCGGCGGCAAGCCGGGTCAGAAAATCGCCCGAGCCGCCGGGTGGATAGCCGACGATCAGTTTGATCGGCTTGTTCGGATACGACTGCGCCAATGCGGAGATGGCGAAGACGCCACCCGCCAGCAGCGAGATAAGTCTGATCAATGGGCTCATTTCTTCAACAGTTCTTCAACAGATTAAGCACGCGGTCGGGATAGTCGCTGGCGATGCCGTCCACGCCCATGTCGATTGCCCTCGCGATGTCGGCGGGCTCGTTCACCGTCCATACGGTGATCCTCATGCCCCATTTGCGCGCGGCGTGGATTTTGGCGGGAGTGAGTGTCTCGTGGTCCGGCGACCAGATCTTGCCGCCGGCGCCTTGCACGCGCGCCGGCTCTGAACCTCCGCCTTCGGTGCAATAGACCGTCGGCATCTCGGGCGCTTCATGCTCGACCACTTCGAGGAGCGGCCAGTGGAACGCCTGCACGGTGGTGCGATTCTGCACGCCGGCCTTTCGCACTTCGGCAATCAGCGCGCGCGCGAAAGGCGCGGCGGGCAGGGTCTCGTCGAGCGCGACTTCGTCCATCTTCGGCTCGATGTTGAAGCGAATGGCGCGGTTCGCTTGCGTCAATTGAAAGAGCTCGCTGAGGCGCGGGATGCGTGTGCCGTCGACCGGCTGCTGCTGAGGGAAGTGGCGCGCGTAGGCGCTGTCCGGCCGGAGGCGGCCGACGTCGTAGCGCTGCAGCTCGGCGAAGGTCAGGCGGTTGATCGGCGTGGCGCTGCTTACCCAGCGACCGTCGGGTCCGCGCGCGATGTCGACGTTCAAGCCGCGGTCGTGGTGGATGACGACCACGCCGTCTTTCGTCACGCCGACGTCGAGCTCGAGGGTACTGACGCCGAGCTCGAGGGCGCGGGCGAAGGAGGGAAGCGTATTCTCGGGCAGGTAGCCGCGCGCGCCGCGGTGGCCTTGCACGTCGATCACAGGATCATCTGCGTCTGCGTCGTGACCGAGAGGAGCTTGCCCGCCTCGTCGGTGATGCGCGTCTCCCAGACGTGCGTGCGCCGGCCCTTGTGGATCGGCTTCGCTTCCGCCTGGATGGTGCCGGCGCGGCAGCCGGCGATGAAGTTGGTCTTCGACTCGAGCGTCGCGGTGCGCTGGCCTTCGGTGAGGTTGGCCACCGTGCCCGCCGCGCCAATGGTGTCGGCGAACGCCATGAGCGTGCCGCCGTGCACCACGCCGGTGGTAGTGAGCAGCTTGTCGCTCACCTGCAGGCGCGCGCGCACGCGCTCGGGCCCGACGTCCAGGAATTCGATGCCGAGGTGTGCCACCAGGCCGACATTCCAGTCGATGTTCATAGCGCGAAGTCGACCTCGCCGGCGAAGCGCTCGATACGCATCTTCGCTTCCAAGGGCCCGCGCTCCTTCTTGAACTTCGCGTGCAGCGCGCTGTTCGCCATGTACCGGTCGTACGCGGCGCGCGAGTCGATGCCGTAGATCATGGCGTGGCCGCTCCAGCCGGTGGCATCGGGTTCGGCGAGTTTCAGCCGTCGCACCCAGAGGAATCCGGGCTGGCGCAGCACCTCGGCGATGTGCCCGCCCTGCAGCCAGCCGAATACCTGCTGCTCGCCGCCGGGCGCGACCCAGAAGCGCACGACGAGAAAGAATTTCGCGTCTCTCAACGGCCGAACGGCATTTTCCATAGCGTGGCGAGAATGAGGGTGAGTAGGAGCGCGGCGGCGAGCGCGAGCGACAAGTGTATGCCGATCAGGCTGCCGAAGAGGCCGACCGTGACGCCGCTGAAGGCGCGCAGTCCGAGCGCCGACATGCTGAAGAGACCGATGACGCGCCCGCGGATCGTGCTCGGCGCATTCATCTGCACGAGGGCCTGCGCCATGGCGTAGAACGAGAGCTCGAGAAAACCGGCGCAGAAAAGAACTATCAGCGAGAGCGGATAGGAGCGGCTCGCTGCGAAGCTGCCGATGGCGATGCACCAGCCCATCGCCAGCAGGAAGGCGGTGCGCGGCCGCGGCGGCAGGAGGCCACGTGCCTCGAGCGCGAGGCCGGCGCACAGCGCGCCCGCCGCATCGGCGCCGAAGAGCGCGCTATAGGTGAAGCAGCCGTCGCCGTGCGCGAGCGCCCACGAGGATCACCATCGAGGCGATTACCGGGTTGTCGCGCACCGCGCGCCAGGTCGCGAGCACGTCGCCGAAGCCGCGCACCGTCGGCGGCGCGTGCTTGTGGCGATACGGTGCCTTCCACAGCCACAGGATGAACGGCAGGTAGAGCGCGGCGTTGAACAAGATGCCGTAGGCGGGTCCGAGCGCGAGCAGGATCACGCCGCCAACGGCCGGCCCCATCAGCAGTCCCAGCCAGCGCGCCGTGGCCGAGAGTCGCACGGCGCTCGGCAGCGCCTGCGCCTCGACGAGGTCGTGGATGTAGACCTGCGCCGCCGGGCCCCACAGAACGCCGGCGAGGCCGTGCAGGATGAGGAGCGCCGCCGCGTGCCACATCTCGAGCGCATCGCTTAGAAACAACACCCCCCACCCGATCGATACCGCCATGAAGACCGCCATGCCGATCTGGATGAGGCGCCGCGGGTCGTAGCGATCGGCGAGCCCGCCCGACCAGATCGAAAAGAACAGGAACGGCACCCAATGCGAGATGACCGCGAAGCCGGCGAGCGCGGGCGACTGGAACTTCTGCCACATCATCCAGTAGCTGATGACGTGCTCGATCGAGTCGGCCATCATCAGCGACGCCGCGCCGGCGAAATAACGGCGGAACACCGGCTCGCGCAGCGCCGTGAAGGAAACGACCGAGCTCACGCGTCCAGCTCGGGGTAGGCGCGGAAGATGCCCTGCTGGTTGAACGCAATGCGGCGCTTCGAGCGCAGATACAACGCAAGGCGCGGCCGGGCGGCCACGCGCTCATGCAGGTCGATGAGGCCCGGATATTCGGGCTCGAGCGCTGCCATGGTCTGCGGAAACGCGTAGCGCAGTCCTTCGATCATCTGGAAGAGCGAGAGCTCGACGTAAGTGATATTGCGCCCGCGGTCCAGGCGCTCGAAGTAGTCCATGAACTTGCGCAGCCGATTCTCGCGGAAGTCGGCGGCGCGGCGCAGCGACTCGCTCTTCTGGTCTTCGTAGTAGAGCCCGCTGCCGATCGGATGGTGCGTGTCGTGCACCTCGACCAGCCAGTCGCTGATGGTGAGCTGCTGCTGGTGCAGCCACAGGCGCCCGGCCTCGCTCTTCGGCGCGAGGCCGAGCCGCGGCGCGAGCCAGTGAAGGATGAGCGCCGTCTGCGCAATGACCAGCTCGCCCGCGCGCAGGAACGGCGGCGCAAAGGGCGGCGTCTTCAGGGCACGGCTCGCCATGAGGCGCATCATCGCCTGCACGCCTCTCGGGCGGCGCGCGACGTCGACATACTCGGCGCCCGCGTCCTCGAGCGCGAGCCGGATGAATTCACCGCGCCCCTGGATCGAGGGCCAGTAGTACAGCTCGTATCTCATCGCATCCTATGCAAACTACAAAACCACAGGTTTGTCAGGCAGCTCGTTGGGATTGGTGCCCGCCGCCGGAAATTCGCGCGCCAGGATCGCCGTCACGGCAGCGATGGCTTCCACCGCACCCGGCTCGTATTGATGGGCGCGAAAAGCGCGCTCCATCGCGCGGCAGATGGTGTGCCACTC
>JAEKLK010000230.1 GCA_019509895.1 Betaproteobacteria bacterium
CTGCGCGCCCTGCACGCTCGCCTTCTCCGCCTTCCACTCCTCCTCGAGATCGGCGTAGTCCTTCTCCAGCCGCTGGATCTCTTCCTCGATCAGCTTCAGGCGCGCCTGGGATGCCTCGTCCTTTTCCTTCTTCACCGCCTCGCGTTCGATGCGCAGCTGGATCAGCCGCCGCTCGAGCCGGTCCATCGCCTCGGGCTTGGAGTCGATCTCCATCTTGATGCGCGCCGCCGCCTCGTCGATGAGGTCGATCGCCTTGTCGGGCAGGAAGCGGTCGGTGATGTAGCGGTGCGAGAGCTCCGCCGCGGCGACGATCGCCGGGTCGGTGATCTCGACGCCGTGGTGGACTTCGTACTTCTCCTGCAGGCCGCGCAGGATGGCGATGGTCGCCTCGACGCTCGGCTCCTCGACCAGCACCTTCTGGAAGCGCCGCTCGAGCGCCGCATCCTTCTCGATGTTCTTGCGGTATTCGTCGAGCGTGGTGGCGCCGATGCAGTGAAGCTCGCCACGGGCAAGCGCGGGCTTGAGCATGTTGCCGGCGTCCATCGCGCCTTCGGCTTTGCCGGCGCCGACCAGCATGTGGATCTCGTCGATGAAGATGATCGTGCTGCCTTCATCCTTGGAGAGCTCTTTCAGAACGGCTTTCAGCCGTTCCTCGAATTCGCCGCGATATTTGGCGCCGGCGAGGAGCGACGCGAGGTCGAGCACCAGCAGCCGCTTGTTCTTCAGCGTCTCCGGCACTTCGCCGTTGACGATGCGCTGCGCGAGGCCCTCGACGATCGCCGTCTTGCCGACCCCCGGCTCGCCGATCAGCACGGGGTTATTCTTGGTGCGCCGCTGCAGGATTTGGATGCAGCGACGGATCTCGTCGTCGCGACCGATCACCGGATCGAGCTTGCCCTGGCGCGCGCGCTCGGTCAGGTCGAGCGTGTACTTGGTGAGCGCCTGGCGCTGCGATTCGTCGGCTTGTCCCTGCACCGTCTCACCCCCGCGCACTTCCTCGATCGCCTTTTCGAGCGCCGCCTTGGTGACGCCGGCCTGCTTCAACAGGCGACCGGCCTCGCCCTTGTCGCCCGCAGCCGCAAGCAGGAAAAGCTCGGAGGCGATGTATTGGTCGCCGCGTTTCTGCGCTTCCTTGTCGGCGACATTGAGGAGCGTGGTGAGGTCGCGACCGATCATCACCTCGCCCGGCGTACCTTCGACCTTGGGCAGGCGCGCGAGCGCATCGGCGAGGCCCTTCTTCAGGGCATTGGTGTTGCCGCCGGCCTTGGCGATGAGGCCGGCGATCCCGGGATCGTTCAGCAGCGCATTGAGCAAGTGCGGCGGCTCGATGTACTGGTTGTCGTTGCCCAAGGCCGCGCTCTGCGCCTCGGCGAGCGCTTCCTGCAGCTTGGTCGTAAACTTGTCGAATCGCATCTCGTTGATCCTTTAAAGCCTTTCCGGGATTTCCTCAGGGAAGATGGGGCCATAGCCCCGGTATTCAAGGGAAAATCGCGCGCCCATGGAACGCCGCACCCGCTTTCACGTCTTCTACGTCGTCTTCGCGCTGGTGGCCATCCTCCTTATCCAGGAGGCGTGGCAACGGGCGCAGACCGTGGAGATCCTGCCCTACAGCGAGTTCGAGAAGCTGCTTGCCGAGCAGAAGATCGCCGAGGTGGTGGTCTCCGACAAGCACATCACCGGCAAGCTGAAGCAGCCCGAAGGCAGCAAAACGGTCGTGATCTCGAACCTCGTGGAGCCCGAGCTCGCCGACCATCTCGCGCGCTACGGGGTGAAGTACACGCGCGCCTACGAAAACACCTTTTTCCGCGATCTGCTCTCCTGGGTCGTGCCGGCGCTCATTTTCTTCGGTATCTGGTTCTGGCTCGCGCGCCGCGCGACGCAGGGACTGGGCGGCGGCTTCATGAGCATCGGCAAGAGCCGCGCCAAGATCTATGTCGAGAACAAGACCGGCGTGACCTTCGCCGACGTCGCGGGCGTCGACGAGGCGAAGGCTGAGCTGCAGGAGGTGGTCGAGTTCCTCAAGGACCCGAAGAAGTACGGCCGCCTCGGCGCGCGCATACCGAAGGGCGTGCTGCTTGTCGGGCCACCGGGCACCGGCAAGACGCTCCTTGCGCGCGCGGTGGCCGGCGAGGCCGGCGTCGCCTTCTTCTCCATTTCCGGCTCTGAGTTCGTCGAGATGTTCGTCGGCGTCGGCGCGGCGCGCGTCAGGGATCTCTTCGAGCAGGCGCGCGGCAAGGCGCCGGCGATCATCTTCATCGACGAGCTCGACGCGCTCGGCCGCGCGCGCGGCGCCGGGCCGTTCGGCGGCCATGATGAGAAGGAGCAGACGCTGAACCAGCTGCTGGTGGAGATGGACGGCTTCGATCCGAGCACCGGCCTGGTGCTACTCGCGGCCACCAACCGGCCGGAGATTCTCGATCCGGCGCTCCTGCGCGCCGGGCGCTTCGACCGCCAGATCCTGGTCGACCGCCCCGACAAAGGCGGCCGGCTGCAGATCCTGCGGGTGCACGCGAAGAAAGTGCGCCTCGCGCCGGGCGTCGAGCTCGAGCAGGTCGCCGCGCTGACGCCCGGTTTTTCCGGCGCCGATCTCGCGAACCTGGTGAACGAGGCGGCATTGCTCGCCACGCGCCGCAGTGCCGACTCGGTGTCGCTCGAGGACTTCACGCAGGCGATCGAGCGCCTGGTCGCCGGGCTGGAGAAGCGAAACCGTGTGCTCAACCCGCACGAGCGGCGCATCGTCGCGCATCACGAGATGGGCCATGCGCTGGTGGCAATGGCGCTGCCGGGAACCGATCCGGTGCACAAGATCTCCATCATCCCGCGCGGCGTCGGCGCGCTCGGCTACACCATCCAGCGGCCGACCGAGGACCGCTTCCTCATGACGCGCGAGGAGCTCGAGAACAAGATGGCGGTGCTGCTCGGCGGCCGCGCCGCCGAAGAGGTGGTGTTCGGGCATCTCTCGACCGGCGCCGCGGACGATCTCGCCAAGGTCACCGACATCGCCCGCAGCATGGTGATGCGCTACGCCATGGTGCAGAACCTCGGCCACGTCGCCTACGAGGAAGAGCGCGCGCCGTTCCTCGGCGGGCCGCTGCCGCAGGGGCATCGCGAGTACAGCGAGGAAACGGCACGCGAGATCGATGTCGCGGTGCGCGGCATTGTCGAGAACGCGTACGCCAAATCGGTCGGCATCCTGCGCCAGCACCGCGCCGCGCTCGAGGCCTGGGCGAAGAAGCTCCTCGAGAAAGAGACACTCGCCGAGGCGGAGCTCGGCGAACTGCGCAACGCCGTGGCACGCGCGTGAGGATCGAGAGCGTGTTCCGAGCCCTGGTGCTCGGCGCGCTCATTGTGGCGTGGATCGGGGCCGGCCTCTTCGGCCACGATCCGTGGAAGCCGGACGAGGCCTATACCTTCGGCCTCGTCTATCACATCCTGCAGAGCAACGATTGGCTGGTGCCGACGCTCGGCGGCCAGCCATTCGTCGAGAAGCCACCGCTTTTCTTCTGGACCGCGGCGTTCCTGGCAAACGCGACCGAGGTGTTCCTGCCGCTTCACGACGCGGCGCGCCTCGCGAGCGCGTTCTACGTCGCGGTCACGCTCCTGTTCACCTACCTCAGCGCCAAGGACTGGTGCGAATCACCGCTCGCCGCGCCGCTCATCCTTGCCGGCTGCCTCGGCTATCTGCAGCACGCCCACCAGCTCATCACCGACAACGCCCTGATGGCGGGTATGGCGATCGGTTTCTACGGGCTCGCGCGCACCTCGGGCCTCGCCTTCGGCACCGGGGCCGGCATCGCCTTCCTCTCGAAAGGCCTGCTCGGTCCGGGGCTCCTCGGTATCAGCGCCATCGGCCTGCTGCTTTTCCGGGAGTGGCGCACGCGCGCGTACCTCCGAAGCGTGCTCGTCGCGATGATCGCCTTTCTGCCCTGGGCGGTGATCTGGCCGCTGCTTCTCTACCGGCATTCGCCCGCGCTCTTCAACGAGTGGTTCTGGATCAACAATGTCGGCCGCTTCACCGGCGAGGCGGGACTGGGCGGCGTGCTCGACCACGCGCACTATGCGAAGGCGCTCGTGTGGTTCGCTTTCCCGGCGTGGCCGCTCGCGTTGTGGGGCTTGTGGCACGACCGCCTGCGCACGCCGCGCGTGCAGTTCGGACTCGTAACCTTCATCGTGATGCTCGCCGTACTGAGCTTCGCCTCGTCGGCACGCACACTCTATGGCCTGCCGCTCCTCATGCCCCTGGCGCTGCTTGCTGCGGCAGGACTCGAATCCGTGCCCGAGTGGCTCGCTCGCCCCTTGCGCATCCTTGCCGTGGTCGGCGCCGGTGCGCTCGGACTTGCGCTCTGGCTCGGCTGGGCCGCCCTGCTCGCCGGCGTTGCGCCTGCAATAGTGGAATCCCAGTCGCCCGGCTTCGCGCCGATCCTCGAACCGATCGCCTTCGGCGCAGCGCTCGCAATTACCGCGCTCTGGCTCTTTTCGGGGACGCTCGCGCTGCCGGGGCGCTGGCTGGCCGGCGTGACGCTGGTCTGGGGACTGGCGATGACGCTCTGGCTGCCGTGGCTCGACCACGCGAAAAGCTATCGCGGCGTGATTGCCGACATGCAGCGTGCGCGGCCGAAGGGCCAATGCGTCACCGCGCGCGATCTCACCGAGCCGCAACGTGCGATGTTCCATTACTTCGCCGGAATCCGCGCCGGCGGTCCCGCGGACTGCCCGCTTCTGCTCTGGCACACGCCGAGCATCAAGCCGCCCGCGGTCGGCGAAGGCTGGGAGCTGCGCTGGCGCGGTACGCGCCCGGGAGATACGAAGGAGTTCTTCTGGCTCTACGAGCGCGTGCGCTCGGTGGCTGCACTCAGCTGGTTTGATCGTCGTCCCGGCGCAGGCGGGGACCCAGTTACGCGCTCCTGATTTTCAAACCGGATCCCCGCCTTCGCGGGGATGACGGCCTTGGCTACCGGCTGCGGAGTCCTCGAGCGCCGCGCGGCGTTCGGGGTCGTGCTCCATGCCGTCGTAGACGATCGAGTCGAAGCTGCCGTCGTGCGAGACGATGCGCGCCGGGTAGCCCATCACCACGGCGCGCGGGGGCACCGCGCGCGTCACCACCGAGCCGGGAAAGATATAGGCGTCGTCGCCGATCGTGATCTTGCCGACGATCATGGCGCCCGCGCCGATGAACACGCGCTTGCCGATGGTCGGCCGGCCGCGCTCGGCGCCGCGCCCGGCGATGCCGAGGGTCACGTTCTGCTCGATGGTGCAGTTCTCGCCGATCGAGCCGCGCCCGAGGATGATCGCGCCGAAGGTCGGCAGGTAAAGGCCGCCGCCGATGCTTGCATCGCGCGGCAGGCAGATGCCGGTGAGGATCTCCATCAGCTTCTGCAGGATCGCCGCCAGCGTCTTGGCGCTCGAGCGCAGCACGCCGTGCGGCATCCATTCGACGAAGGCATGCGAGGAGCGATACACCACGCTCGCCCAGAAGCCCTGCGACAGGAAGACGGTCGACAGCGCCGATCGTCCCGCGGCGCGATAGCGCCGGTAGTCGAGGTAGAGAAGCTCGCACCAGCGCGGCAGCCAGAAGCGCCGTCGCGCCGCCCGTTTGCCGAGCGCGCCGGCCGTCGCGCTCATGCGCGCGCCGTCGCCCGCGACTTCGCGAGAATCGCCCGTATCTCGCCCGCCGCGTCGGCGTAAGTCTCGACCCCGGCGAACGCCGGGTTGCGCTCCAGCTGGCGCGCGAGCCCCTGGCCCTGCCCATGGCCGACCTCGAAGGCGAGCCAGCCGCCCGGGCGCAGGAAACGCGGCGCGTGGCGCACCAGCTTCATCAGGATCGAGACGCCGTAGACGCCGCCGTTGAACGCCGCCTCCGGCTCATAGCCGGAGATCTCGGGATGCATCTCCTTTACCTTCGCCGCGGAGATGTACGGCGGATTGCAGGAGAGGAAATCGCAGCGGCCGATGAACTCAGCGCTCTCGAAGGGTTCCAGCAGGTCTCCGAGCCGCACGTCGACGCGCTCGGCGAGCTTCAGATGCTCAATGTTGCGCTTCGCTAGCGCGACGGCGTCGGCCGAAAGGTCCGACGCGTATACGCGCGCGAGCGGCTCGTAATACGCATATGCGGCCGCAAGGTTGCCGCTGCCGGTGCACGCATCGAGGACCAACAGCTCGCCGCGCTTTCTAGCGATGCAGCCGATCTTGGCGAGCGCCGCGCGACCGAGGATCTCGGTTTCCTTGCGCGGGATCAGCGCCGCCGGCCCCGCGAGGAGCTCGACGCCGAGAAAGCTCTGCCGCTCGGTGAGGTGCGCGAGCGGTACGCCCGCCTTCTTGCGCTCCAGAAGCTCGATCAGCCGCTCATAGGCTGCGGTGTCGAGCGTCGGCAATTGCGCGGGCGCGGTGCGCGAGACGGCACGCTCGGCCGATATGGGCGCGCCGCACGCGGTACTCCATAGCGCGCATAGCAAGCCTTCGGGCGTCTCTTCGGGCTTGTCGGGCAGCGGGGTCCAAAAGCGCTGCACCTCCTGCAGGAGGTCTCGATACGTCGGCTGCATCGTCCCGGCATTTAAAGGCAGGGACGCTCAGGGCTCTAGCGTGGGCCCCCGGGCGCTTTAGCCCAAACGGCTTATTGGGGCTCGCGCTTCCAGCGCTCGGCCGCCTCGTCGTCGCTCGAGCGCGCCTCGACCCACGCGGCGCCGGCCGGGCCGTGTTCCTTCTTCCAGAACGGCGCGCGCGTTTTCAGGTAGTCCATGATGAACTCACAGGCCGCAAAAGCGTCTCCGCGATGGGCGCTCGCCACCGCCACCAGGACTATCTGGTCGTTGGGCTGCAGGTTCCCATAACGGTGTATCACGGTGCACTCCATCACCTGCCAGCGTCGGGCGGCCTCCTCGACGATCTTGCCGATCGCGTTCTCCGTCATCCCCGGGTAATGCTCGAGCGTCATGCGCACGTCGCGCACCAGCCCGACAAAGCTCGCCACCGCGCCGACCTTGGCATCGCGTGAAATCGCGCGCACCTCGGCGCCGAGATCGAAGTCTTCACGCTGCACGGCGACCTTCATCCGCCGGTCACCGGTGGGAAGAAGGCCACCTCATCACCGGGCTTGATCGCGGCCCCGGCCTGCACCATGTCCTGGTTGACCGCCGCGCGCACCGGGCGGTTCGGAGCGAAGACGCTCGCCCACTCGCCGCCGCGCGCCCGCAGGTGCTCGCGCAGCGTGCCGACGGTGTTGACGTTGGCGGGCAGCTCGAGCTCCTCGTGCGGCCGGCCGAGGCTCTCGCGCAGCGACGCGAAGAAAAGCACTTTGACTTTCACCGGTAGAGCTCGCTGTAGGGCAGGAATTGCACCGTGTCGCCTTTGCGGATCGCGCGCTCGGCGGGATTGTCGATCAGGCCATCGGCCCACGCCGTCGAGGTGAGCACCGCCGAATCCTGCGTCGAATAGAGATCCAGTCCACCGTTCCTGTTCCGCCGGGCGCGCAGAAATTCGCGTCGCGTGTCGGGCTCCGGCCAATCGAAGTCCGCGCGCGCGGCGATGGCATGCGGCGCGATGTCCGCGATGCCCTGCGCCTTGAGGATGAACGGGCGCACGAAGATCAGGAACGTGACGAAGCTGGATACCGGATTGCCGGGCAGACCGATGAAGAATGCTTGGCCAATTTCTCCAAACGCGAGCGGGCGTCCGGGCTTCATGGCGATGCGCCACATCAGCAATTGGCCTTCCGCTTCGACCGCGGGCTTTACATAATCGGCTTCGCCGACCGACACGCCGCCGGAGGTGACGACGACGTCGCATTCGGCGGCGGCGCGGCGCAGCACTTCGCGCGTGGCGTCCAGGCTGTCCGGCACGATGCCGTAGTCGTGCAGCTCGCAGCCGAACGTCTCGGCGAGTCCACGCAGCGTGAAGCGATTGGAGTTGTAGATCCTCCCGGGCGCGAGCGGCTCGCCGGGCATCACGAGCTCATCGCCCGTGAAGAAGAGCCCGAGGCGCAGGCGCCGGTAGACCGGCAGCGTGCGGATGCCGACGGAGGCGGCGAGGCCGGTGTCCTGCGGCGCAAGGCGCTTGCCGGCCGCGAGTATCTCCGCGCCTTTGGCTATGTCGCTCGCGACGCGGCGGATCCATTGCGCCGGCTGCGGCGGGCGGTTGAGCGTAAGGCGATCGCCCTCGACCGTGCAGTACTCCTGCATGACCACGGCGTCCGCGCCGGCGGGGATCGGCGCGCCGGTGAAGATGCGCGCCGCGGTGCCCGGCGCGAGCGGCTCGCCGACCGAGCCGGCCATGATGCGCTGCGCGACCTTGAGCTTCGGCCCGTCTGCGACGCGCACGGCATAGCCGTCCATCGCACTGTTGTCGAGCGGCGGCACGTTCATGGTCGAGCGCTGCGCGCGCGCCAGCACGCGGCCGGTCGCTTCGAGCGCCGGTACTTCCTCCACGTCGGACACCGGCTGGGCGCGCGCGAGCATCTGGGCAAGCGCGTCGTCGACCGAGAGCAGCCCTTTGTTCATTGCAGCCGCAGGTGAGCGAGGACGAAGGAAGCGATGCTCGCGTCGTCATTGAGATCGAGGAGCGGCAGCGGCGTCTCGATGCGGGCATCGCTGGCGATGGCAACGATGTGCGGGTCGTTCGGGTGCAGGAGCGGCTCGCCGGTGACGCGGCGCCAGACCTCGAGCTTCGGAATGGGCGCGTGCTTGAAGCCCTCCACGATCACCAGGTCGCACGGCGAAAGGCGCGCGAGCTGCGCGTCGAACGGCGGCTCCGCCGCGCCGCGCAGCTCGTGCATGAGAACCCAGCGGCGCGAAGACGTCACCAGCACTTCGGCCGCGCCGGCGTGCCGGTGCCGATAGGAATCCTTGCCCGGCTGGTCGACGTCGAAGGTGTGGTGCGCGTGCTTGATGAGCGAGACGCGCAGCCCGGCCCCGGCGAAGCGCGGGATCAGCTTCTCGATGAGGGTCGTTTTGCCACTGCCCGACCAGCCGGCGAAGCCGAAGACTCTCATCGCGCCACCCGGCGCAACGCCGCCAGGTCCGGGGCCGCCACTCGCGCGGCGCTCTCCTCGAGCCGGCGATAACGCTTCAGGACGTCCTCGCCGAGCGCCGTGA
>JAEKLK010000231.1 GCA_019509895.1 Betaproteobacteria bacterium
GCCTCGTCGTCTGCAACGACACCGGCATCTCGCACATCGCGGCCGCCACGCACACGCCGAGCGTGGTGATCGCCTGCGGCTCGGATCCGCGCCGCTGGGCGCCGCTCAACCGTGAGCTGCATCGCGTGCTTGCGGCGGACGTGCCGTGCCGACCGTGCGCGCACCGCGCCTGCCCGATCGGCCACCCGTGCGCGCTCGAGGTATCGGCGCGCGAGGTGATCGCACAGACGCGAAAGGCGCTGCTATGCGCCGCCTGAAAATACTCACCTGGCACACGCATGGCGCATATCTGCTCTATCTCACCCAGGCGCCGCACGATTTCTATGTGCTTTCCAAGCCGGGCCGCCCGGCGGGCTACGGCGGCCGCAGCGGCCACCTGCCGTGGGGCCCGAACGTCCACGACCTGCCGGTGGACGAGGCGCGGCAGCATCACTTCGACTGCATCGTCTTCCAGGACGACCACCAATACCTCGAGGACCAGCACCGCTACCTGAGCGCCGCGCAGCGGCGCGCGCCGAAGATCTACGTCGAGCACGACCCGCCGCGCCAGAACCCGACGGAGGAGCGGCATGTCGTGAGCGAGCGCGACGTGCTCCTGGTTCACGTTACCGCGTTCAACCGGCTGATGTGGAACAGCGGCGATGTACCGACGCGGGTCATCGACCACGGCGTGATCGAGCCGCGCGCGCGCTACAGCGGCGAGCTCGCGCGCGGGCTGGTGGTCGTCAACAACATCGCCACGCGCGGCCGGCGCCTGGGCTACGACGTCTTCGAGGCGGCGAGGCGAGAGGTGCCGCTCGATCTCGTGGGCATGGGCGCCCAAGCTGCGGGCGGGCTGGGTGAAGTGCTGCACGCGGAGCTCGGCGCCTTCAGCGCGCGCTATCGATTCTTGTTCAATCCGATCCGCTATACGAGCATGGGTCTCGGCGTGATCGAGGCAATGATGGTCGGCCTGCCGATCGTCGCGCTCGCCACGACCGAGATGGTGAGCGTCATCCGCAACGGGGTGAACGGCTTCATCGATACGGAGCCCGCGCGCCTCGTGCGCGGCATGCGCGCGTTGCTGCATGACGCTCGCCTGGCAAAGGCGTTGGGCGAGGAGGCGCGCCGCACGGCGCTCGAGCGCTTCAACATCGCGCGCTTCGTCGCCGGCTGGAACGCCGCCTTCGCCGAAGTCACCGGAGAAAGAAATGAAAGATTCGCAGCGTAGGCGGGTGCTGGTGACCGGCGGCGCCGGCTTTCTCGGCTCGCACCTTTGCGAGCGCCTGGTCGCGGACGGCGCGGACGTGCTGTGCGTGGACAACTTCTACACCGGCACCAAGGACAACCTGCGCGCGGTCGCGGCCGAGCCGCTCTTCGAGCTACTGCGCCACGACATTACCTTTCCGCTCTACGTCGAGGTCGACGAGATCTACAACCTCGCCTGCCCGGCCTCGCCGGTGCACTACCAGTTCGACCCGGTGCAGACGACCAAGACCAGCGTGCACGGCGCGATCAACATGCTCGGCCTCGCGAAGCGCGTGAAGGCGAAGATCTTCCAGGCGTCCACCTCCGAGGTGTACGGCGATCCGACGGTGCATCCACAGAAGGAGAACTACTGGGGCCACGTCAACCCGGTGGGCGCGCGCTCCTGCTACGACGAGGGCAAGCGCTGCGCCGAAACCCTTTTCTTCGACTACCGCCGGCAGCACAACCTGCCGGTCAAGGTGGCGCGCATCTTCAACACCTACGGCCCGCGCATGCATCCGAACGACGGCCGCGTGGTGTCGAACTTCATCGTGCAGGCGCTGCAGGGCAAGCCGATCAGCGTCTACGGCAAGGGCCGCCAGACGCGCTCCTTCTGCTACGTCTCCGACCTCATGGACGGCATCGTCAAGCTGATGGCGAGCGACGACGACTTTACCGGGCCGGTGAACCTCGGCAACCCGCACGAGTGCACGGTGCTCGAGCTCGCCGAGCGCATCATCGAGCTGTGCGGCTCACGCTCGCAGATCGTCTTCGAGCCGCTGCCCTCCGACGACCCCGCGCGCCGCTGCCCGGACATCACCCTCGCGCGCGCCATGCTGAAGTGGGAGCCCACGGTGCCGCTCGCCGAAGGGCTCGCGCGCACCATCGAGTACTTCGACCAGCTGCTACGAAATCGGGGACAGCTCCGTAATTCCGCCGTCAGCGAGGCACGCGCTTAGATTGAAGAAGTCGCCCCCGCCCGGGCAGGAACGCTATTTTTTCGGGACTTGTCCGACGCCTAGCAGCCGGCGAGCGGCCGCCGCGCGAGCTCGCGGCGCGCGCCTTTGCGGTCGATTTCGCGCAGCGCCACGTCGTAGATGTCCTTCTGGTAGCGGACGGCGAGCTCGTATCCGTAGCCGGCACGCGGGGTGAGCAGCGTGCCGACGCTGGTCGAGCATGAACCGGCCATGAACGATGAGGTATCGAAGCTCACCACCAGGTAACGCGGCTGCCCAGCGGGGACGCCGATGTCGAGCGCCGGCTGGTCGAGCGGGAGCGTGCCCTCGTAGCGCGTGGTGCATTCGCCGTTCACCTGATGCACATGCAGCGAGGCGCGCACGCCGCGCTCGGTCTGCGTCGCCACGTGCACGTTCTTCGGCGCATCGTTCGGATAGGTCTTGAGACCAGAGCAGCCCGCCGCGAGCGCGAGTACTCCGGCGACGAGGAGGGCGTGCGCTTTCATCGCTTGGTCATGTCCGGGCAACCGACGTTCTCGCCGGTCGCCCAGCCGGTGATCGCGCGAACCAGCGTAGTGGCGCCCATGCTCGGTGCGTAGATGTCGATGCGCGTACGTTTGCGATCGAGCGGCGTGGCGTCCGCGACGACGAAGTAATCGCCGCCTTCGGGCGGCTTGCCCGGCACGATGACGTTGCCCTTGAGCGAGCGCTGAACATGCAGCTCGGCGCGCTGTTCGTTCACGACCACGGTCGGTTTGTAGGTAGTGAGCACGTTGATGTTGCTGGTCGAGCTCGTCTCGACGGTGCGCACGGCGATGTTGAGGCACTCGGGAGCCTTCGCCTGGAAGCTCTTCACAACGTCGCGGAACGGACGATTCGCCTCGAAGGTCTGCACCTTGCCGAAGGTGGCGGTCGGCACGTATTGCCGGAACTCTTCGGCATTCTGCGGATGTTGCACAGCGCACGCCGCGAGGAGCGTCGCGGCCGGCGCGAGCAGCTTCCAGTTCATCGTTGCCCCCTTTTTCTTGTTGTTCAGGCAGCGCGCACGTTATGCCGGGCGGCCCCGTGGAGCAAACGACTGCGTCACATCGCTCTAGAAAGTGCCGTTGTAGACGGCGCAGCCGCGGCAGATCTCGGGCGGATCGTCGGAGGCAAGGCGAGCGCGGAAGGCGTTGTACGCCTCGTTGTTCCACACGGCTGTCACGCCGTCCTTCACCACGTTGCCGAAGTTCACGCGATCGGGCGTGGCGACCATGCAGCAGGGCATCGCCTCGCCCGAGAAGCTGAGGTACGCCCCGCGCCGCGGCCAGTCGCAGCCGCGGGGCCCGCGCTTCGCGATGTTGGGCAGGCGCAGTGCGACTCCTGCGTCGTCGGCGGCGCGACGCGCCTCGGCGAAGGCGCGCTCAACGCGCGCCGGATCCATGGCGAGCAACGTCTGGGCGTCGACGAACGTGCGCATCGGCTGGTACTTCGTGGGCAGCGTGCCTTCGGTGAAGTCGTGCGCCAGGTGCTGGACCGACATCGAGCGCACGCCATGCGCTGCGGCAAGCTGCACGAGCCGTGGTAATTCCTCCAGATTGCGCCGCATGACGACGCACACCAGGATGATTTCCGGCAATGGGGCGTCGCTGCGCTCCTTCGCCGCCTGGATGAGGTCGAGGTTGCGCAGCACGCGACCGAGTTGCGAGCCGACGCGGATATAGGCATAGGCCTCGGCGCCGGCCGCGTCGATCGAGACATGGAGCTTTGCCAGTCCGCTCGCCACGCATTCCTCCGCGCGCCGCGGTGAGAGGGCCGTGAGGTTCGAAT
This sequence comes from Betaproteobacteria bacterium, assembly GCA_019509895.1. Taxonomy (GTDB): domain Bacteria; phylum Pseudomonadota; class Gammaproteobacteria; order Burkholderiales; family SG8-39; genus SCGC-AG-212-J23. The sequence goes on from JAEKLK010000231.1 coordinate 3,993, forward strand.
TGGTGGTCACCTCGATGCCGCGGGCGCTGGCATAGCGCACCATGTCGAAGAGCCGCGGGTGCAGGAACGGCTCGCCCATGCCTTGCAGCTGCAGGTGACGGATCTCCGGAAACTGGTCGAGCACGCGGCAGAACGTGTCGTAGCTCATGAAGGCCGGCGGCTTGCCGCGCGTGGCACCTTCGCCGCGATACGCCACCGGGCACATGCGGCAGGCCAAGTTGCACTGGCCCACCGGCTCGATCTGCACGAAGTCCGGCAGCTTCATCCGAACCGGATGCGGTACTTGAGGGCGCCAACCAAGCGCCAGAATACCGAGAGCGGCGGGATCAGCATCGAGGTGATCACCATCTCGGCGACGTGCGCCGGCGCCTTGGACGTGCCGCGCAACCGGTACACGCAGAAGCGCGCGGTGAGCACTGCCCAAATGAAGAACGCCGGCGGCCAGAACGGGCCTGCCGCGAGCGCCACAACCACCGCGTAGTAGTCCCAGCGCGGCGCACGCCGGATGCGCTCGCGGTAGAGCGCCCGGTGCTTGCGGAAGAGCAGCGCATCGAACATCACCTTGCGCTGCTGCCGAAGGCTCACGCCCCACGGTGCCGGCCGCACCGGATGCACAACCAGTGCCTCCGGCGCGCGGGCGATGACCGAGCCGGCCTCGAGCAGGCGGAAGTGCAGGTCGGAATCTTCGCGCCAGGGCAGGCGGAAGCGCTCGTCGAAGCCGCCCAGGCGCATGAGCAAGTCGCGGCGCACGAACAAGTTGGCGGTGACGAACTCGGCGCGCTCCAGGCCCTGCTCGTTCCGCTCGTAATCAGTCGGCGTCTCGGGCAGCGGCATCACGATACGCCCGGTCACCGCATCGATGCCGGGCGCGAAGGCGGCGAGCCCGCGCGCCAGCCAGTCGCGGTCCGGCACCGTATCGTCGTCGGTGAAAGCAACGATTGGCGCCCGGGCGCGCCGCCAGCCGATGTTGCGCGTCGCGGCCGGCCCGCGCCGGGTCAAGGTGTCATCGACAACGATGATCTCGTATGCATCGCTCGCGAGCGATTGCGCCTCCAGCGCGGCCACGCAGCGGCGCAGAAGATCGGGCCGTCCGCAGGTCGGTACGACGACAGAAACGGCCGGCGTCATGCGCCAAAGACGGCAAATGGCGTACCGCTGTAGGGATTTGCCGCACGTGACGTAGCGCTCGCGGCGACCCGGCGCCGGCGCCGCGGGAACAGCGATTGCATCGGTCGTTGCTGTCTTCCCAGCCGAGGTGATCAATGGAACGCATCGAGAAAAGCATTGAAGTGCGCTGCCCCGTGCGCACGGTCTACAACCAGTGGACGCAGTTCGAGGACTTCCCCAAGTTCATGGCGGGCGTGAAGGAAGTTCGGCAGCTCGACGATACCCACGTGCACTGGCACGCCGAGATCTGGGGCAAGGACAAGGAGTGGGATGCCGAGATCATCGAGCAGGTGCCCGACCAGAGAATCGCCTGGCGCAGCACCACCGCCGATACGGCGAACGCCGGGACCGTGCGCTTTGAACCGCTCGGGCCGGACCGCACGCGCGTCAACCTGACGATGGAGTACGACCCGAAGGGCGTGGTCGAGAACATGGGCGACAAGCTCGGCGTGCTGAGCGGCCGCGTCGAGACGACCGTCAAGCAGTTCAAGGATTTCATCGAGCAGCGCGGCGCTGAGACGGGCAGCTGGCGCGGCGAAGTGCGCGGCGGCCAGAAGACCTCGTAATCGCATTAGCTCGGCGGCCTAGCGCTCGCCCTCGCGCGCAGCGTCGAGGCATCCTTTAAGGTAGGCGCGGCGGTCGTCGCCGTCGAGGCGGCGGCCGTCGGCGCGCCGCTCGCAATCGCGGGTGGTATCGCGCGCGCTCGCGTTCTTCACGGCGGGCGGCTTCTCGCATTCGGTCACGTAGCCGCGCCGCTCGGCGCCGTCGAGCCGGCGCTCGCGCGCCGCGCCATTGCACTGGTCATGGCGCTGCTGCCGCACGCTCGTCCCGGCCGGCTTGTCGCTGCCGTTCAGGCACGCATTCATGAACTTGCCGCGCTCGGTGCCGTGCAGGCCCTGTTCTTTCGCGCGGCTGTTGCACGTCTGCATGCGCTGCTGCGCCGGCGTCAATTCGCGCGCGAGCGCATCGGTCAAGCTCGCAACCGCGAGCCCGATGCCGATGGCTGCGGCGGCGACTGTGAAGCGCATGGTGACTCGCACGCGGTGGAGCAAAAAGAAGGCCCACAATCGCGTCAGCCATTGCTTTCGGCCGCCCGGCGCGGAGAATGGGCCGCAACGCACTCCTCGGGGGGAGGCTGTGCCGGACCTCTATCTAAGAACGCTTCAGCGCGCGTCGCACATCGCCGGTGGCGAACAGGCGCTTGCGATGCATCTCAAGGTGACGCCCAGCCATCTCAGCCTGTGGCTGAAGGGCCTCGAGCGGCCGACGACCGAAGCGTTCCTGCGCGCGGTGGATCTCGTCTCCGAATACGAGCTCGCGCAGCTACCGCGGAAATCCGAGCCCGAGCTTTAGGCGGCGCGCGCGTCGAAGCGCCGGCGCAAAGGATGCGGACCGGCGCGCGGTGACGTTTCTCTCAGCTCGATCAGCCGCGCCTTGTACATCGCCAGGTTCACGGGCGACGGGCGCTCGAAGCCAGCCATCCAGCGGTACACGAGCTTCGGCTCGACCTCGAGCGCATTGGCGACGTCGAGCAGCGTGCCGAGTGTCTGCGAGGTGGCGAGCAGCAGGTGGGTGAAGTCGTGCATCGCAGGCGAATCTAGCCCATGGGCTATGAAGCCCGAAAGCGCCACGCCTGCAAAACTTCCTAAGGGACGGCAAAGCTTTGTCTAGTAGGACTTCGGCAGGCCGAGCACGCGCTCGGCGACGTAGCAGAGGATGAGCTGCGGCGTGATCGGCGCGATGCGCCCCAGCAGCGCCTCGCGCAGATAGCGCTCGACGTGGTACTCGGCGGCATAGCCGTAGCCGCCGTGCGTCATTACCGCCTGCTGGCAGGCGTCGAAGCAGGCCTCGCCCGCCAGATATTTCGCGCTGTTCGCCTCCGCGCCGCAGGCCTGGCCCTGGTCATAGAGCCACGCGGCCTTGAACACCATCAGCCCGGCCGCCTCGAGGCCCATCCAGTTGGCGGCGAGCGGATGCTGGATCGCCTGGTTCTGTCCGATCGGCCGGTCGAACACCACGCGCTCCTTCGCATACTTCGCTGCCCGCTTGACCGCGCAGCGGCCGAGGCCGACGAGCTCGGCGGCAATCAGGATGCGCTCCGGGTTCATGCCGTGCAGGATGTACTCGAAGCCCTTGCCCTCCTCGCCGATGCGATCGTCCTCGGGCACCGGCAGCGCTTCGAAGAACACCTGGTTCGAGTCGACCGCATGGCGGCCCATCTTGTCGATCTCGCGCACCTCGACATGGCGTCGATCGAGGTCCGTATAGAAAAGTGTGATGCCCGCCTCGGCGCGCGCGAGCAGCAGCACCTTCTCCGCCACCTGCGCGGTCGAGATCCACACCTTCTCGCCCGACACGTAGTACGTGCCGCCCCGCTTCTCCGCCTTGGTCTTGAGCTTGCGCGTATTGAGGCCGGTGTTCGGCTCGGTGACCGCGAAGCAGGCGCGCTCCTTTCCGGCGATGAGCGGCGGCAGGAAGCGCCGCTTCTGCGCTTCGGTGCCGAACACCACTACCGGGTTGAGCCCGAAGATATTCATGTGCACCGTCGAGCAGCCCGAGAACCCGGCCCCGGACTCGGCGATCGTCTGCATCATGAGCGCCGCTTCGGTGATCCCAAGGCCCGCGCCGCCGTACGCCTCGGGCATCGCAATGCCCAGCCATCCATCGCGAGCGCATGCCTGGTGCAGCTCCACGGGAAAATCGCCGCTCTTGTCGTGCGCGAGCCAGTAGTCGTCGCCGAACTGCTCGCAGAGCTTCGCGATCGCGTCCCGGATCCGTTCCTGTTCCGGCGTGAACGCGAAATCCATCAGCCCCCGAGCGAATCCATCTAATTGGTGACAGTCACCATTTAAGTCGTCGCGTTTTAAATCACCACGCGATTCTTGCGCAACTCGGCGATCGCGCCGTCGTCGAAGCCGAGCTCCACCAGGATCTCGCGCGAGTGCTCGCCGAGCTTCGGCGTGCCGGCACGGATGCGGCCGCCGCGCCGACCGTTGGCCCACACCGGAAACTTGGCGTGGCCGCGCTCGGTTGCCTCGCGCTCGACGAGCTGCGGATGCTTCGCCGCCTCGCCGGGCGTGACGCAGAGGTCCACCGGGACGTCGTTCTCCTCCAGCAGGCGGATCCATTCATCGGCGCTCTTTCGCCGCAGCACCTGGGCCAGCTTTTGCGATAGCACATCGCCGTTCGCGCGGCGCTTCGCATCGGTTGCGAAGCGCTCGTCCTCCAACTCGGGCACGAGGCGCACGAAGTTTTCCCAGAAGTGCTCCTCCAGGATGCCGAGCGTGAGGCGCTTGCCGTCGGCGGTCTCGAAGACATCGTTCACCGGGAACAGATGGGCGCGCGGATCCGCGTGCGGATCGAGGCCATGACGCATGGCGCAGAGAAAGAACGCGGCCTCGAACAGCGAGAGATCGAGATAGGCGCCTTTGCCCTCGCGCAATGCCGCGAGGATGGCGACCGCGGCAAAGGCACCGCCGGCCATGTCGGCGATCGGCAGCGACGAGCGCGTGGGCTGCTTCAGCCATTGTCCGGGAAACGCCAGCCCGCCCGCCGCGGCGACGTAGTTGACGTCGTGTCCGGGCCGCTCGCGCCAGCGACCGGTCTGGCCATAGCCGGAGATCGAGCAGTACACCAGGAGTCCATTGTGCTTGCGCAAGGTGTCGTGATCGATGCCCAGGCGCTTCGCCACACCCGGACGGAAGCCTTCCACCACCACGTCGGCCTTGGCGACGAGCTTGGCGACCACGCCCGCGGCGTCAGCGTGTTTGAGATCCAGCGAGATGCTGCGCTTGTTGCGGTTCTCGGTATCGAACTGCACCGGCACATACGCACCACGTCGGCGCCGAGGTCGGCCAGCATCGACGAGGCGAACGGCCCGGGCACGAACATCGAGAAGTCGACCACCTGCGTGCCGGCGAGCGGCAGCCACGGCTCAGACATCGGGCGGCTCGATCCAGTTGTTGAGTGCGATGCCGCCATCCACCACGACAGTGCTGCCGGTGACATAGGCGCCGTAGCGCTCCGACAGGATGGCGACCGCCATCGCCGCGACGTCCGCCGGCGTGCCGAAGCGGCGCAGCGGAATCTTCTCCACCATGCCGGGCGGTGCGTTGAAGCCGCCACCCGGAATGGCACCGGGCGCGATGGCGTTGACGCGTATGCCGCGCGGGCCGAGCGCGCGCGCCAACTCCTTGACGAGCATCGTCTCGCCGGCCTTGGCGGCGCTGTAGTGCGGCAGGTTGCGCGGCGACTGCGCGTGCAGCGAGGTGGTGAGGAGCATGCGGCCCTTGATGCCGCGCTCGACCATATGACGCCCGAGCGCCTGGCAGAGCACGAATGCGGCGTCGAGATTCACCGCCAGCATCCCGCGCCACTGCGCATCGGTGACTTCGAGCACCGTCTGGCTCTCCTGGCGCCGCGGGCTCGCGCAATGCACGAAGAGCGACACGGTCCCCAGGCGCCGGATCGCCTCTTCGGCAAGCTGGCGCGCGGCCTGCGTGCTCGAGAGGTCGCAAGGCAGGTCCGCTTCGTCGACGTCGGCGCCGAGCACCTCCGCGCCTTCTTCGCGCAGCGCCTGCACCATGCCGCGGCCGATGCCGCGCGCGCTGCCGGTGACGAGCGCCCGCTCGCCCGCCAGCAGCTTCACTTTAGCCCGGCCTTCGCCCGCTTCGCCGCGAGCCGCTCCCGGCTTTTCGCGGTATCGACGACGAAGCGCACGTGCCGGCCGCGCCCGCATTGCTCGATCGGGTCCTGCACCGAGAACTCGAACGTCACGCGACGCCGGTCGACCTCGACGATCTTCACGTCGATCGTCACTTTCAGGCCGAGCGGCGTCGCCGCGAGATGATCGATCGACACATGCGCGCCGACCGAGTCCTCGCCGGCATCGAGATGCTCGAGCAGAAAATCGCGGCACGTGTACTCGACATCGCTCACCATGCGGGGCGTCGCATACACCATGCCTTCCTTGCCCATGAAGCCGATGCAGCGGTTCTCGTCGACGGTGACCTCGCGCCGCGTCGCGAGCTCGGCCTTAAGCGAGTCCTTCACGGCGCCTTGTATCCGGCGCGCTCGATGGCGCGCTTGAACTCCGCCGGCCCGGCCTTCGCCGGATCGTAGGTGACGCGCGCGCG
>JAEKLK010000232.1 GCA_019509895.1 Betaproteobacteria bacterium
AGGTCCGCGCGGTAGGCGGCGATGGTGTTCTGCGCCAGCCCGTCCTCCAGCCAGAGCGCGTCGCAGAACGCGTCTAGGGCGTGAGCTCGAACGCGTCCGCCGCGCGTTCGTGCGCGAGCAGCCAACGCTTCGCCTCCACGAGATAACCGTTGGTCGAGTGCGCGAAGCCGCCGATGCCGTCGGCGGCCACCACGCGATGGCACGGAATGACGATCGGCAGGCGATTGTCCCCGCACGCCTGGCCCACCGCGCGCGGCTCCGCGCCCAGCCGTCGGGCCAGCTCGCCGTAGGTGAGCGTTGTGCCGCGGGGAATCTCGCAGAGTGCCTGCCACAGGCGCCGCTGGAAGTCCGTGCCCTCGATCACCAGTGGCAGATCGAAGTGCGCATCGGCGTCGTCGCGGTAGCGCTCGAGCTGGCGGGCAGCCCGCTCGGCCAGCGCATTACGCGCTGGCTGCACGTCGACCTGCGGCGGCAGATAACGGATGTCGCTCACGCGCTCCTCGCGCGTGCGCACGGCCACCTTCATCTTCGGAAAACCTATGATCGCGTCGTACATGATGGTCCCGGATGAGCGATTCAAGGCGAACTGTACGCCGGTCTCCAAAGCTTTTCGTTCCGTTTGTTGCGTCGCGTTATGTTCGCACGGAATGGCGCGACGGCTACCGAATCGCAAAGGGAACGCGAAAGCGAACCGACGGCCGTACCGCTGAAAACAGACTAGGTTTTTCCGCTCGCCAGCTTCTCGATCTGCGCCAGCAGGTCCTCCGGAATTTCGACGCCCTGCGTGTGAGCCGCCTTCTCGGCGGCGAAGCGCCGTGCGCCGGGCAGCCGCACTTCCGGGTCCGCGAGCATCGTGCTCACCACGGTGTCGACGCGCTCGAAATAGCGCTCCATGCCGGCGAGCGCGCTCGGATCGATGGCGATGAACGCCTGGCCGATGCGCGGCCGGTTCCCCTCCTCCGAGAAAAACGAGTCGGCCTCCGGGCCGATGGCGGCGCCGGTGAGCGAGGCGCAGATGAGCTCGAACATGAGCGCCAGCATCGCCCCCTTCACGCCGCCGATCGGAAACAGGCTGCCGTGCTCGATCGCTTCCTTCGGATCGGTGGTCGGCTTTCCGTGCCGGTCCAGCGCCCAGCCCTCGGGGATGCGCTCGCCTTTGCGCGCCGCCATCATGATGCGGCCGCGCACGACGGTGGTGAGCGCGAGGTCAATGACCAGCGGCGCGCCTTCCCGGCGCGGGAATGCCGCCGCGACCGGATTGGTGCCGAAAAGCGGCTTCTTGCCGCCCCAGGGCGGGATGGCCGCCGGCGAGTTGGTAAACGCGAAGCCGACGAGCTGTGCCTCGGCCACCGGCGCGAGGTGGATACCCAGCACGCCGACGTGCGCGCTATTGCGGATCCCGGCGAAGCCGATGCCGTTGCGCCGTGCGCGCTGCATGACCTCCTCGATGGCCCATTGCGCGGAGACATAGGGCAGGCCGTCGGCATTGTCGATCAGGCACACGGCACCGCGGTCGGCAACGAGCCTCGGCTCCGCGGCGCCGTCGGCACGGCCTTTGCGCAGCATGCCGCAATAGAACGGCACGCGCGACATGCCGTGCGTTGCAAGTCCCTGTTCCTCGGCGGCGACGAGATGGCGCGCAGTCGCGTGTGCCATGCGGGCATTGGCGCCGGCGCGCTCGAGCGCAGCGACAGCGAGTTGAAACAGTGCTTGCGTATCCTTCTTCACAGCGCGGATTGTATCGGTGTAAATTCGCGCCCTTCTCGAGGAGTCGCCCATGGGCAAGATTATTGAACTCAAGGCCGTAGACGGCCACAGCTTCTCCGCTTATCGCGCCGACCCGTCCGGCAAGCCGCGCGGCGCGATGGTCGTCATCCAGGAGATCTTCGGCGTGAACAGCCACATGAAGAATGTGACCGACGGCTACGCGCGCGACGGTTATCTGGCGATCGCGCCGGCGCTCTTCGATCGCGTGCAGCGAAACGTCGATCTCGGCTACTCGCCGGATGACATCGCCAAGGGCCGCGAAATCCGCGGCAAGGTCACCACCGACATGGCGATGAAGGACGTCCAGGCGGCGGTAAACGAGGCGGCGAAGGCCGGCAAGGTCGGCATCGTCGGCTACTGCTGGGGTGGCTTCGTCGCCTGGATGGCCGCGAACAAGGTGTCAGGGCTTTCCGCGTCCGCGCCGTATTACGGCGGCGGCATCCTCGACAACACCGATGTCGCGCCCAAGGTGCCGCTGATGGGCCACTTCGGCGACAAAGACCAGCACATCCCCGTCGAGGGCGTGAAAAAGCTCGCCGAGAAGTATCCTCAGCACCAGATCTTCATCTACGCCGCCGATCACGGCTTCAACTGTGACCAGCGCGGCTCCTACAACGCACCTGCGTCGAAGCAGGCGCGCGAGCGGACGCTAGCGTTCTTTCGGCAGCACGTCGGTTGAGGCTTCCGGTTCTGCTTTAGGGCCCAGCAAGGCGCGCCGGAAGCGCGCCTTGAGCAGCACCCCGTCGTGCGGCGGCAGCACGAGCGAGAGCTTCTCGTCGATCACCTTCACCGCCGCCAAGTTAGGACCGGCCGCGCGGTAGACCAGCTCGCGCACCGGCGCCACGTCCGCGGTGGCCGTGATCGCGTGCTTGAACTTGCTCCCGGCAGCAATCGCCGCCAGGTCGATGCCCCAGGCCGTGTGGGTGCGCTGCATGCCGGTCTCGCCGTAGCGCTCGTTGTCGATGACCACCACAGTCAGGTTCGCCGGCTGCTGCACGCCGATCGTCGCGAGCGCGCCGAGGCCCATCAGCATCTCGCCGTCGCCGGTGAGGACGAGCACCCGCCGTGCGGGCTGCGCGAGCGCGAGCCCGAGTCCCATCATCGCGGCCTGGCCCATCGCGCCCCACATCGGGAAGCTGAGCGGCGAATCGCCCGCGGCCGTGATGTCCCATGCGGTCGAGCCCAGGCCGGCGACGACCAGCAGGTCTTTGCGATCCCGAAGCAACTCCTTCACGACGTCGCGGCGATGCAGTTTCACTGGTTCGCCTGCTCCTGGAAGCTCTTGATGCCGATCACGCGTTGCGCGATGAGCACCGCCTCGGCGCCGTTTGCCTCGAACGCGAGCCGCAGCGCCGTATGCACGTGCGGCGCCACCGTCTGCGACTCGCCCGCCTGGCGCACGGCGACGCCGATCGTCTCGAGCACGCGCGCGGTGCTCTGGCCCATTGGCACTTGCCATGGGTTGAACTCACCCTGCTCGCCGCGCATGGTGACGATGAGCAGCAGCGGAAAGCGGCATACCTTCACCATGCCAAGCACGTTGACCAGATTGCCGACGCCGCTCGACTGCATCAGCAGCACCGTCTTCTCCCCGCCGAGCCACGCGCCCGCCGCGAGGCCGATGCCCTCCTCCTCGGTGGTGAGCGGCACGGTCCTCATGTTGCCGTCGGCCTGGCAGAGCTCGATGAGGCGCTTGTGCCCGGCGTCAGGCACATAGCCGACCACGCGCACGCCGGCGGCGGCGAGCTCGCGATGCACTTCGGTCGACCAGTCAGGCTGCATGCTTGAGCAGGCTCTGGCCGGGCCGCACGCGCGTGAAGACGACCGGTTTCATCGTCACCGTACCATCGGCGCGAATGCTCGTATACGCGGACGCCTCGAGCGCGCCTGTGTCTGGAAAATCTGCGCGATAGTGAGCGCCGCGCGATTCCTGGCGCGCCGCGGCGGCGCGTGTGATCGCGCGGCTTACCGCCACCAGGTTTTTGAGATTCAACCAGTCGTGCCACGTGAGATTGAACGCGCGCTCCGCGGTGCCGAGACCGGTGCGATCGAGGTCGGCGTCGAGCGCATCGAGCTCGCCTTGCGCGCGCGCGAGCGTGCCGGCGTCCCGCAGGATGCCGACACGCTCCCACATCGTGTCGGAGAGCCGCTCGCGCAACGCCTCCAGATTGCCTGGCGGCAGGTCGAACGGCCGCTCGCAGCGCGCGATCGCGGCGTCGACTGCGCGTGCGTCCGGCTCCTGCAAGCCACGATCGGGCGCCCATGCCGCCATGGTGGCGCCGGCGACGGCGCCGAACACCGTGGAGTTCGCGACGCCGTTGCCGCCGAGCCGGTTGGCCCCGTGCACGCCGCCGGCGTCCTCGCCGGCGACAAACAGACCTGGCAGCGCGGTGCTGCAATCGGGCACGAATTCGACGCCGCCCATCAGGTAATGCGCTGTCGGCACAACCTCGACAAGCCCGCCGGCGAGATCGAAGCCGCAGTCGGCACAGCGCTCCACCATGCCCTTGAATTCGCGACGCACCCGCTCCGGCCCGAGATGGCCCATCGAGATGTAGAGCCCGCCATGGGGCGTAGTGTTCCCGTTGCGTATCTCGGTGAACATGGCTCGCGAGACGACATCGCGAGTTGCGCGCTCTGCCTTCGCATCGTAGGCCGGCATGAAGCGCTCGCGGCGCCCGTTGAGAAGGTAGCCGCCGGCACCGCGCAATCCCTCCTCCAGCACCGTTCCCGTCATGCGGGTATGCGTGCCGGCGAGTAGCCCGGTGGGGTGGAACTGCACCATTTCCATGTCGCGCAGCGCGAGCCCAGCCCGCAGCGCCATCGCCAGCCCGTCGCAGGTTTTGTCACCGGAGGGCGTGTGGTAGCGGTACATCGTCGGCCCGCCGCCGGTGGCGAGCAGAACCGCCTTGGCGCGCACGAAGACGTAGTCGCCGGTGCGCATGTCGATGAAGAGCACGCCAGCGATTGCCCGACCGTCCGCGGTACAGATGAGCTCGACGGCGCGGTGCTCTTCCAGCCGCTCGATGCGCCGCGCCCACACCTGCTCGGCGAGCCGATTGATGATCTCGATGCCGGTGAGGTCGCCCTTGTGCACCGTGCGGTCGAACGTCTGGCCGGCGAACGCCTTCTGATGCACGGACCCGTCGGGATTGCGATCGAAGAAGCAGCCGAGCTCGTTCTCGAGCTCATGGATGCGCTCCACTGCCAGCGTCACGAGCTTCCAGGCGAGCTCCTGGTCGGGCAGCCATTTCCCGCCGTCGATCGTGTCCATGAAATGCCGCTCGACCGAGTCTTCCTTCGCCAGCGCGACGTTGTAGCCGCCCTGGACCATGCGCGTGCAGCCGCATTTGCCGAGCAGGCCCTTCACCGCGACGGTGATCCTTAGATCGGGCGCCGCCTTGTGCGCGTGCAGCGCGGCGAACAGGCCCGCGCCGCCGGCGCCCAGGATCAGGATGTCGCTGCTGCGGACTTGCGGAACCATTGCGTCGCGACGACGACGACCACGAGCACGAAGCCGACGGCGTCGGCCGCCGCGGTCGGATAAGCGAGCAGGAAGCCGGCGAAAACCAGCATCGCGCGCTCCCACACGGCGGTGCGCCGGAAGAGCCAACCCTGCAGCCCACCGGCGAGGGCAACGATGCCGACCGCGGCGGTGAAGCTGACCCACGCGATCGAGGGCCAGTTGGCGTTGGCGAGCGTCTTGAACGAGCCGGTGAGAAGCAGGCCTGTGCCGTTTGGATCGAGCACGAACATGAAGGGAACCAGGAATGCCGGTGTCGTGTACTTCCAGCATTGCAGCGTCGTCTTGTACGGATCGCCGCCGGTGATCGCCGCGGCGGCGAAGGGCGAGAGCGCCGTCGGCGGCGACACTTCCGAAAGCACCGCGTAATAGAAGATGAACATGTGGGCGGCGAAGTCCGGCACCTTGAGCGCGATCAGCGCCGGCGCGGCGATCACCGCGCAGATGATGTAGCTCGCCGTCACCGGTACCGCCAGGCCAACGATCCAGACGATGAGCGACGTGTAGATCGCCGTGAGAAGCAGTGAGCCGCCGGCGTATTGCAAAACAATAGAGCTGAACTTCAGGCCGAGGCCGGTGAGCGTCACGACGCCGACGATGATGCCGGCCCCGGCGCAGGTCGCGGCGACGTTCAGGACGCCGAGCGAGCCGCCCGAGAGCGCCTTGATCAGCCCCGAGTTCCATAGACCTCGGCCCACAGGCTCCTTGCCGGTAAGGACATCGTACGAGATCAGAGCCGTGTCGCGCCTGAGGAAGCTCGTCAGCGCCGAGACCACCGTCGCCCAGAACACCGAGAGCACCGGCGAGAAGCCCCACAGCATGAAAACGACGATGGAGATGAGCGAAAGGAAATGGAACCAGTACTTCTTGGAGAGGCTCCAGGCGCTCTCCACGCGCTCGAAGGTGACGTGCTTCATGCCGAACTTGCGTACGTCGATCTCGACCATCGCGAAGAGCGCGAGGTAATAGAGGCAGGTCGGGATCGTCGCCATGAGGATGACGTCGAGGTACGAGATCTTCAGGAACTCGGCGATGAGGAAGGCCGCGGCGCCGAGCACCGGCGGCGAAATGATCGCGCCCAGTCCGCCGGCGGAGAGCAGGCCGCCCGCCGCATCCTTGCTGTAGCCGACCTTCGCCAGCATCGGATAGGCGACCGAGCCGAGCGTCACCGTCGTGGCGACGCCGGATCCCGAAGGACCGCCCAGCAGGAACGACGCGAGCACCACCGTGCGCCCGGCGCCCGTCGGCTTGCCGCCCATCGCCGCGAAGGAGAAGTCGATATAGAACTTGCCAGCGCCCGAGTACTGCAGGAAGGCGCCGTAAATGGTGAAGAGAATGATGAGCGAGGATGAGACATCCACTGCGACGCCAAAGATGCCTTCGAGCGTCATGTACATATGACCGATGAGGCGCGGGATCTCGTAGCCCTTGTGCGTCCAGGGCGCCGGCAGATAGGGCCCGAAGAAGGCGTACAGCAGGAAGCAGAAGGTGATCACCGGCATGATCCAGCCGGTGGAGCGGCGCATGGCCTCGAGGACCAGCAGGATCAGCGCGACGCCGAAAAAAATGTCCCAGTCGTTCGGCGTGATCGAGCGGTCGAAGAAATCGTCGCCCTGGCTAACGAGCCAGGCACAGACCGCGACGCCGAGCAGCGCCAGCGCCCAGTCCCAGGGCATGACGCGGTGGCGGAAACGCCGCGCCACCGGAAAGATGAGGTAGCAAAGGAACAGCACGAACGCCACGTGGGTCGCGCGCAGCACCTCGGTGCGCACGATCGAATACGAGGCGTACAGGTGGAAGAGCGACATCGCCACCGCCACGGCGATGATGAAATGCTGCATGGCGCCCGTGAAACGGTTCTGGACGCCCTCCTCCCGCTCGATCATCTCCTCGGCGCGCTTCAGCGCCTCCTCGGAGACCTCCGTGGCCGGCCGGTCGATGCGGGCGACTTCTTCACTCATGGCATCTTTGCCAAACTAAAAAGCCCCGCCAGCGCGTCGCCTACTTGAGGTTAATGCCCTTCTCGGCGAAGTACTTCATGGCGCCGGGATGCCACGGCACGGGCGAGGCGCCCTTCTTCTGATTCTCGAGCTTGATGTTCTCGGCTTCCTTGTGTGTACGCACCAGCTCGTCCTTGTGGTCGAACACCGCCTTGACGATCTTGTACGCGGTATCGGCGTCCATATTCTCGTGCGCGACCAGCAGGTTGTTCACCGTGGCGATCTTGTTGTCGCTGTCCATGCCGCGATAGACGTCCTTCGCGATCGTGTCGGTGACGTACAGGTTGCCGTACTTCTTGTTCATCGCCGCCACCGCCTGTGCGTGGTCGACCATCTTGATCTTCACGCCCGGCGTGTTGGCGAGGTCGGTCACCGCGGCGGTCGGCAATCCGCCGACCCAGAAGAAGGCGTCGATCTTGCGGTCCTTGATCGCGTTCACCGACTCCGCGACGCCGAGCCGCTCGCGCTTCAAGTCGCGGTCCTTGTCGAGGCCCACGGCCTCGATCACGCGAAACGCCATGACCTCGGTGGCGCTGCCGCCCGAGCCGGTCGAGACGCGCTTGCCCTTGAGGTCCTTCATCGTATTGATGCCCGTGCCCTCGATCGTCACGACGTGCATGCGGTTGGGATACATGATGAGCAGCGTGCGCACCGGTACCGGCTTGCCCTTGAACTTGTCGTCCCCCTTGTAGGCGTCGAGCGTGGCATCGGCCATCGTCATGCCGAGATAGGGCTTGCCAGTGCCGATCAGCTGCAGATTGGCGACCGAGCCGCCGGTGACCTCGGCGGTCGCCTGGATGCCCGGAACGTACTTGGACAGCACGGCCGCCATGCCGCCGCCGAGCGGGTAGTACACGCCGCCGGTGCCGCCAGTGGCGATGGAGATGTTCTGCGCCTGCGCCAGCGCGCTAAAGGCAAAGAGCGCGAGCGCGCGAATGATGAACCGCATCCTATCCTCCTCGGGGATTTTGCTAATGGCCGCCGATTCTAACGCCAAGCTTGCGCAGGGCTTCGTCGCGTCTCGCGCGCGCGGACTGGTTGACCTGCGCGTAGAGGCTGCCGCCCTCGCTGTCCATGGCCACGACCAGCGGGCCGAAGCCGCGCACGCGGAACTTCCACAGCGACTCCGGATTGAGGTCGTCCATGTCGAGGTCTTCGATCGCCTCGACCCACGTCGTCTCGAGCGCCGCCGTGCCGCCGATGATCGCGAGATAAGCCCCACCGAGCTCGCGAAACGCCTGCGCCGAGCCTTCGCGCATGCCGCCTTTGCCGATCACCAGGCGCACACCGTATTGCTGCATGAGCGGCCGCGTGAAGCGCTCCATGCGGTCGCTGGTCGTGGTGCCGATGCACACGGGGGCGTAGCCGGTCGGATGCTCGGCGCTCTTGGCGACGCTCTTCACGTTCGGGGCGGTATGGATGACGGCATGGCCCGCGAGGTCGAAGCGCGCCTTGCGGCCGCGATCGAACATGTGGATCAGCGTCGCATCGCGCAGCCCGAAGAGCGTGCCGTTCAGCGTCACCGTGTCCTGCACGCGCAGCTTGCGCACGTCCTGCTCGCCGATTGGCATCGTGAAGTCGAAATGCGCCATGTCAGGCTCTCGTCTCGCGATGCCGATCCAGCCAATACGTCCAGCCCACGGTGATGGCGCCACCCAGGAGCGTGACCCACGCCATGGCAGCGACGCTCGG
>JAEKLK010000233.1 GCA_019509895.1 Betaproteobacteria bacterium
CACGTTTGCTCTGGCGCTTCCGCTAGCCACGAACGGTGGTGCCTCCCCCTCTGGCAGAATGCCAGGCGTGAGTGTCGAGACCGATCGCCTCATTGCCGCGCGGCCCGCTTCCCCGCAGGAAGAGCAGATTGAGCGGTCGCTGCGGCCGCCGACGCTCGCAGAATACGTCGGCCAGGCGAAGGCGCGCGGCCAGCTCGAGATCTTCATCGCCGCGGCGCGCGCGCGCTCGGAGGCGCTCGACCATGTGCTGCTCTTCGGGCCTCCCGGTCTTGGCAAGACGACGCTTGCCCACATCGTCGCGCGCGAGCTCGGCGTAAACCTGCGGCAGACCTCCGGGCCCGTCCTAGAACGCCCGGGTGACCTGGCGGCGCTGCTCACCAACCTCGAGCCGCGCGATGTGCTGTTCATCGACGAGATCCATCGCCTGTCGGCGGTGGTGGAGGAGATCCTCTATCCGGCGCTCGAGGACTTCCAGCTCGACATCATGATCTCGATCTGCCACCGTTCACGCTGGTCGGTGCCACGACGCGCGCCGGCATGCTGACCAATCCGCTCCGCGAGCGCTTCGGCATCGTCGCGCGGCTGGATTTCTACAGCGAAGACGAGCTCGCGACGATCGTTCGGCGCTCGGCGCGGCTCCTCAAGGTAGCGCTGGAAGAGGCCGGGGCGCGTGAGATCGCCTGCCGTGCGCGCGGCACGCCGCGCGTGGCCAACCGGCTCCTGCGGCGAGTGCGCGACTATGCCGAGGTGAAGAGCGACGGCCGCGTCACCAAGCCGATCGCCGAAGCGGCGCTCAAGATGCTGGACGTCGATGCGCTCGGATTCGACGTAATGGACCGCAAGCTGCTTCTCGCGGTGATCGAGAAATTCTCCGGAGGCCCGGTGGGGCTGGAAAACCTCGCCCACGCCATAGGCGAGGACGCCGAGACGATCGAGGACGTCCTCGAGCCCTACCTCATCCAGCAAGGTTACCTGCAGCGCACGCCGCGCGGACGCATGGCGACGCTGACGGCCTATCGCCACTTCGGCATCGTTGCGCCGGCGGCGTCGCGCGATCTCCTATCCGACAGCTGAAAGTCCCGGTCCGCGTGTATTACCAGGACACCGACGCGGGCGGTGTAGTTTTCCATGCACAGTATTTCGCTTTCATGGAGCGCGCGCGCACCGAGCTCCTGAACCAGGCCGGCGTCGACGTGGCCCGGCTGGCCGAGGAGAGCGGCGTGCAGTTCATGGTGGCGAGCCTCGCCGCCACCTATCACCGTGGCGCGCGCCTCAACGAGCTGCTATCCGTCAGTGCCGAAGTGGTTAAAATCGGGCGCGCGAGCGTCGTCTTTCGCCAGCGCGTGGAACGCTCCGGCGAGCTGCTGGTCGAAGCCGAGGTCACTCTGGCCGTAGTGGACAAAGGCCGCATGAAGCCGGCCCGCATGCCCGTCGAACTCGAGAAGGCACTGAACTGATGCCGACCGTCACGCAGGACCTCGACATCTGGACCCTGGTCGTTCACGCGAGCTTCGTCGTGAAGATCGTGCTGGCGGTGCTGGTCGCCGTGTCGTTCATGTCATGGATGTTCATCTTCCAGAAGTGGTTCGTGCTGCGCCGCTCGCTTAACCAGACGCTCAAGTTCGAGCGCGAGTTCTGGGGCGGACAGGATCTCAACGCGCTCTACCAGGGGGCAGTGAATCACCGGCATACCATCGGCTCGCTCGAGCGGGTTTTCGAGGCAGGCTACCGTGAATTCGCCAAGCTGCGCAGCCAGACGGGCACGCACGCCGCGGACATGGTGGACGGCGCGCGCCGCGCGATGCGCGCGACCTTCCAGCGCGAGATGGATTTCCTCGAGCGCCACCTGTCGTTCCTCGCCTCCACCGGCTCGGTGAGCCCGTACGTGGGCCTCTTCGGGACGGTATGGGGCATCATGCACGCCTTCCGCAGCTTGGCGAATGTCCAGCAGGCGACGCTCGCGCAGGTGGCCCCGGGCATCGCCGAAGCGCTCGTGGCCACGGCGATCGGCCTCTTCGCCGCCATCCCGGCGGTGGTCGCCTACAACCGCTACTCGCACGACGTCGATCGCCTGGGCAATCGCTTCGAGAGCTTCATGGAGGAGTTCTCGAACATCCTGCATCGCCAGGCGGTGCGATGAGCTTCCTTAAGGCTTTCTTAAGCCGGCAGTGTGCCGAATAGGGCTCTGACCCGGATTTCCTGAGATGCCTGCCCTGCGCAAGCGCGGCCCGATGCACGAGATCAACGTCGTGCCCTACATCGATGTGATGCTCGTGCTGCTGATCATCTTCATGGTGACGGCGCCGCTCATCACGCCGGCGGTGATCGATCTGCCCACCGTCGAGAAAGCAGGCCAGCCGCGCGTGGTGCCACTCGAGGTGTACGTCAAGTCCGACCGAGGGCTGGTGGTTCGCGCGCGCGATGCCGCGGGCGTCATCGTCAGCGAGCGCACGGTGTCGCGCGGCGAGCTGGCCTCGGCGATCAAGGAAGTGCGCGGCAAGAACGCCGAGCTTTCCGCGCTCGTCGGCGGCGACAAGGATGCGCGCTACGAGGCGGTGCTGCAGGTGATGGACGAGCTGCGCAAGCAGGGCGTGACCAAGGTCGGCCTCCAGGTGAAGCTCGCCCAGTGACCGCGGCGACCTTGGCGTATGGCGTGTATGGCAGCCGGCCGCGGCCGGCGATGGGCCGCGCCGCGGCGCTTTCGGCGCTCGTTCACCTGGCGCTGGTCGGCGTGCTGTTTCTCGGCGTGCGTTTCCAGAACTCGCCGCCGGCCACCGTGACGGTCGAGCTGTGGGATCAGCCGCCGCCTCCGCCGCGCGTGGAGGAGAAGCCGCCCGCCCCGCCGCCCAAGCCCGCGCCCGAGCCGGAGCCCGAGCCGCAGGTGAAAAAGCCCGACATCGCGCTAAAGGAAAAACCCAAACCGAAGCCCAAGCCGAAGCCGGAACCGAAGCGCGACCTGGCATTCGAAAAACAGCTGCGCGAGCAGGCGATGCTCGAGCAAAAGCGCCTGGACGACGCGCGGCGCGAGCGCGAGATGCGCGAGCTGATCGCGCGCCAGCAGGCCGCGGCGCGCGACAAGGCGCTGCGCACCTGGACCGACAAGATCCGTGACAAGATCCGCGGCAACATCATCCTGCCGCAGGACATCCCGGGCAATCCGGAAGCCATCTTCGATGTCACGCTTCTGCCGAGCGGCGAGGTGCTGACCGTGCGCAAGGGGAAATCGAGCGGCCACGCCGGCTACGACGACGCCGTGGAACGCGCCATCATGAAATCGTCGCCGCTGCCGCTGCCGGACGATCGCACCCTTTTCCAGCGGCGGCTCGAATTAAAATTCCGCCCCCAAGACCGATGATTCGCCTGATCGCAACCGCAGTACTCCTCTGGGTGGGCGTGGCCCACGCGCAGCTCGCCATCGAGATCACCGGCGCCGGCGCGCAGCGCATTCCGATCGCGGTGGTGCCGTTCGCCGGCGAGAGCGCCTTGCCGCCGGGCATCAGCACGATCGTGCGCGCCGACCTCGAGCGAAGCGGGCTCTTCCGCGGCCTCGAGCTGCCGCCGATCGTCCCCGAGCCGACCGAGAGCAGCAACATCAATTATTCGGAGTGGCGCGCGCGCCTCGCCGATGCCCTGCTCGTCGGCTCGGCGCAGGCGCGGCCCGACGGACGCTACGAGGTGCGCTTTCGCCTGCACGACGTGGTGAAGCAGCAGGCGCTCGGCGGCATCGCCTACACGCTCGGCAAGGACCAGGCGCGCGCCACCGCGCATCGCATCGCCGATTTCGTCTACGAGAAGCTGAGCGGCGAGAAGGGCGTCTTCTCGACCCGCATCGCCTACGTGGTGAAGCGCGGCAACCGCTACGAGCTGCAGATCGCCGACTACGACGGCGCCAACGCCGAAACTGCGCTCGCCTCCTTCGAGCCGATCATCTCGCCGGTCTGGTCGCCCGACGGCAAGCGCCTCGCCTACGTCTCGTTCGAGAACAAGAAGCCGGTGGTCTACATCCACTCGCTGATGGACGGCAAGCGCCACGTGGTGGCGAACTTCAAAGGCTCGAACTCGGCGCCGGCCTGGACGCCCGACGGCACCCGCCTGGCGGTGGTGCTTTCGCGCGAGGGTGGCTCGCAGCTCTTCATGATCAACGCCGACGGCAGCGGCGTGCGCCGCCTCGCGTCCTCGAGCGCCATCGACACCGAGCCGCGCTTCTCGCCCGATGGCCAGTCGATCTACTTCACCTCCGATCGCGGCGGCACGCCGCAGATCTATCGCATGCCGGCGGGCGGCGGCGAGCCGCAGCGCGTTACCTTCGAGGGCAGCTATAATGTGTCGCCCAGAATAAGCCCGGACGGAAAGACGCTGGCGTACATCTCGCGCAACGGCGGCAAGTTTCAGGTCGCGCTGCTCGATCTTGCCAACCGCCAGGTACAGATCCTGACTGACAGTGACCGCGACGAGTCACCGAGTTTTTCACCCAACGGCCGCATGATTCTGCTCGCCACCGTAATCGGCGAGCGCGGCGTGCTGTCCGCGGTGTCCGCCGACGGGCGTGTCAAGCAGCGCCTCAGCGCGGCCGCCGGCGACGTGCGCGAGCCGACCTGGGGCCCATTCACCGACTGAAAAGGAGCGATGCCATGCGAGCGATGTTCTATTCCCTGATCGCAGCGCTGCTCGTCGGCGCCTGCGCCACCGAACCGGAAAAACCCGCCGCGACGGCGCCGGTCACGGAGGCCGGCAAGCCGGGCGGGGCAACAACGGAGCCGGTGAAGCCGGTGCCGCCGGTCGCACGCGTCGAGCCGTCAAAGCCGGGCGGTTCTCCCTTCGCCGCGCTCAAGGACCCGAGCAACATCCTTTCCAAGCGCACCGTCTACTTCGACTTCGACAAGTTCGAGGTGAAGGACGAGTACCGGCCGCTGGTCGAGGCGCACGCCAAGTTCCTGCGCGAGAACCGCAGCGCCAAGATGCTGGTCCAGGGCAACGCCGACGACCGCGGCAGCCGCGAGTACAACGTCGGGCTCGGTCAGCGCCGCTCCGATAGCGTGAAGAAGATGCTCATCCTGCTCGGCGCGCGTGAGGACCAGATCGAAGCGGTGAGCCTTGGCGAGGAAAAGCCCGCCTGCAGCGAGCACTCGGAGGAGTGCTGGGCGAAGAACCGCCGCGACGACATGCTGTATAACGGCGAGTACTGATGCTGCGCAGCCTGGCGCTTGCCTTGGGATGCGCTACCGCCTTCAGCGCGGCAGCGCAGGGCCTGTTCGACGACAACGAGGCGCGCCGGCGCGTCGAAGTCCTGCGCCAGGAGATGGCCGCCAACCAGCGCGAGGTGGCCGAGCAGCTGAAGAAGCTGAACGAGGTCGTGGCCGGGGCCTCCGACCGCAGCGCGCTATTGCAGCTCTCGAGCCAGGTCGACACGCTCTCGAACGAGCTCGCCCGCATGCGGGGGCAGCTCGAGCTCCTCGCCAACCAGGGCGATACGGCGGAGCGCCGGCAGAAGGACCTCTACCTCGACATCGACACGCGGCTGCGCAAGCTAGAGCAGGCGCGCGAGCAGGCGGCCACGCAGCCAAGCCCACCCGCCACGACCGGCGCCGCCGACGCGGAGGCGTCGCCCGCCGAGACGCGCGCCTACCAGGCGGCCCTCGACCAGTTTAAGCTCGGCAACTACGCGCTCGCGGTCTCCGCGATGCAGGGTTTTCTCGTCACCTATCCGAACAGCAAGCTCGCGCCGAACGCGCAGTACTGGGTCGGCATGGCGCACTCCGGGCAGCGCAACTACAAGGAAGCGATCGCCGCGCAGCGCAAACTCCTCGCGGGCTGGCCCGACAGCGAAAAGGCGCCGGACGCGATGCTCAGCATCGCGAGCGCGCAGGAAACCATGGGTGATCGCAAGAATGCCCAGAAGACGCTCGAAGAGCTTCTCACCAAGTTTCCAAAGAGCAGCGCCGCGGTAAGCGCGAAACAGCGCCTCGCCGCCTTCTCCAAACGTTGATCGGCGGTAATCCGGCGGCGCTGGTCCCGTACGTGACCGGCGGCGCCTTCATTCTCGCTTTTATCTTCGGGGCGGTCGGCAACAAGACACACTTCTGCACGATGGGTGCTGTTTCCGACTGGGTGAACATGGGCGAGCTCTCGCGACTGCGCATGTGGCTCCTCGCGATCGCGGTGGCGCTGCTCGGTGCTTCGGCGATTCAGGCGGCCGGCCTAGTCGATTACTCCAAGTCGATCTATACGTCGGCCAATCTCACCTGGCTCTCGCACATAGTCGGCGGCTTGGTGTTCGGCATCGGCATGACGCTCGGCTCGGGCTGCGGCTCGAAGACCCTGATCCGCGTCGGCGCGGGCAACCTGAAATCGCTCATCGTCTACGTCTTCCTCGGCATCGCGGCGTACATGACCCTGCGCGGCATCCTCGGCGCATTCCGCGTCGGGGTGCTCGAGAAGGCGGTAATCACACTGCCGGCGGGGCAGGATCTTCCGTCGCTGCTCGCCGCCGCCACCACGAGCGCGAGCAAGGCGACATGGGCGGTGGCGCTCGCGTTGATCGTCGCAGGCGCGCTCCTCGCATTCGTCTATGCGAGCCGGCAGTTCCGCTCCGACGTCAACTACACGCTGGGCGGCGTGGTCACCGGGCTGGTGGTCGTCGGCGGCTGGTTCGTGAGCGGCGTGCTCGGCCACGTCGCCGAAGATCCGAATACGCTGCAGGAAGCGTTCGTCGCGACCAACAGCGGCCGCATGGAGTCCTTCTCCTTCGTGTCGCCGATGGCCTACACGCTCGACTACTTGATGCTGTGGACCGACAAGTCGAAGATGATCACCTACGGCATTGCCTCGGGTCTCGGCGTGATCGCCGGTTCTGCGGCCTACGCGCTCGCCACACGTACGTTCCGCTGGGAGGGATTCCGCGACGCGGCTGACACCGCCAACCACGTCATCGGCGGGATGCTGATGGGCTTCGGCGGCATCACCGCGCTCGGCTGCACCATCGGCCAAGGCATCTCCGGCCTTTCGACCCTCGCGCTCGGCTCAATCCTCACCTTCGTCGCGATCATCGCGGGATCCGCGGCGACCATGAAGTGGCAGTACTGGCGAATGATGCGCCAGGGCTGATAAAATTTCGGCCCTTCAGCGCCTTACCACTCCAGAATCCGGGCCGTTAGCTCAGCTGGTAGAGCAGCGGACTTTTAATCCGTTGGTCGGCGGTTCGAATCCGCCACGGCCTACCAACAGTTGTTCGGGGACTCACCGAGCCGGCCGGGCGAGCGCCGCGGTTCGAATCCGCCCGACGACTAACGCCGCGCCGATCAAGGCCGGCTGTACATCCGGCCGGAGGTGGCGTTGTAAGTGCTCCGCGCCGCAACGCCGAGCGGGCGGACATTACGCGCCGCCGGGTCATCGCTTCGCTCGACCTTTCCGCCGACCCATTCAATGACCGGCGCGAATTGCTTGCGTTCAGCAACCGAGAGGCCGTCGTCCAACTCGAAGATGCCGACGCCCGCTTCCGCCGCTTTGACGAAGGCATCCGAGTCCAGCAAGCGGCCCACCAGATTGAGATTCAGCGCGTGCAGGAACCGCTCGAGCGGCTGGTATACCGGCATGGATCTGCGCACGCGATTCGCCACCACGGCCATCCTGATATTGCGACCACGAACGATGCCCGTCAGGAGCAGATCTCTGATGAAGTCGGCCGTCGCATGGCAATCGATCGTCGACGGTGTGACCGGGATCAGGATTGAATTTGCCCGACGCACCATTTCCTGCAGGGGGACTCCCATGGCTCCGGCTGGAGCATCGATGATCAATTGCCGCGTGTCAGGCGGAACATACATGGCGACGCCTCGCAGCGTTCCGAATCTCTCGGGTGCGGCGTTCGATCCATGAATCTTGGCGAGGTGCGACGGGCGTAGCTTCAGCCAGTTGAGGCTCGACCCTTGCGGGTCATAGTCCATGAGGGCTGTGGCAACGTTGTTGCTGGCGAAATAGCTGGCGAGGGTGGTTGCTACGGTGGTTTTGCCAGCCCCACCCTTGCGGTTAATCACCAGCGTGGTGTTCATGCTTGGAGGGTTCCGCCACCCTTCTTTGTGAGCCGCGGACATCATGCTCGCTGCCTAAGGGGAAATCAAGTTGAGACACGAGAACCGGGTCTCCCGCAATCGGAGAGCACTACATATAGTGTACGGACCGTGACTCGTCGTGGTGGCACGACGGCTCAAAATCGCCGCACGGCATTCGACCGGCTAAGGGCTTCGTGGTCGAGTCGGCGGGGCGAATTCCAAGCGCTTCGAATTCGCGCGCACCCTCCTGCCAATCGCTGAAATGAAAAAGCCCGGTGGAGGGTTGGAACCTCACCGGGCTCGTCGTTCCTGTTCGGGTTGGAGCCGTTCAGGAAGCGCGCTCAATGTACGCGCGCCTTTGGCCTGCCGTCTAGCGGGTATTGCGCACTTTCACAGTGAACAGATGATTCTTCCGGCGCTCTGTTAGGAGCGCGACGGAAGCGAAGTTTTCTTCGCCACCTGGCCGAACCAGGACGACGGCGCGTCCGGGTATGCGTAGCCGGCAATGCTCCACACGATGGACAGGCTCATGGCCACTGCCGCGATTGCGGCGCTCACACGCTGGAGTTTGCTCGCGTTCTTCATTTCTTTCCCCTTGGATTCGATTCGCCGCGCAGTCTAAAGATGCGGCGAGCGGATGCGCGTTGCAAATTACGGCTGCCGCGAATCCCTGACGAATCGATATAGATCGATGAAACGCCCGGTCAGGCTTTGTCAACGTGGCGACCGATCCGAGATTCTTGCGATGCCGAGCAGCGCGAGAGCGGCAAGCAGACTCAGCAACGCAATGGTGATGCCGAGGCGCTTTCCGTGCCAGAGGGCGGTGAACCAGCGGCTGAAGTCGTCGAAAAGTACCGCGGCCTTGCCGCCAAAGCGCTCGAGCTGGCGAACATAGGTCTTGGAGGTCGTCGCATCGACCGGATAGGCCGTGTCGCCCACGATGACGTATGCGGTGGCCTCCGGCTCGTCGGCGAGGAGGTAAATCGTCACACCGCAGGCCAGGCCTGCGACCAGGATGAAGAGGGCGGCGATGACGAATCGCGACTTCATGCCATAGGCACGGGATTAGCTGGCGGGCGCGCCGCCATAGGCTGCGCGCCGTGAAGATCGTCGTCTCGAAGTACGTCGCCTATTGGCCTTGGAATGTCTTCCTGCATTTGCAAACGGCTCCCCTCTATATCCACTGATGCGAACAATTTCAGCGCCGAGCCGGAGCGCCTCGCGCAGCTTAAGCTACAGCAGCAGACCGTCGCCCTCAAGAACGGCTATCCCGGTTGCGACAAGGTGAAGTGCAAGATAAACAATGCGAGGTGGGTCCTCGATCAGGAGC
>JAEKLK010000234.1 GCA_019509895.1 Betaproteobacteria bacterium
TCGAGCAGGCGACGCGCCTGGCGGTCGGTCGTGCCTGGAACCAGGCGGCGCCGGAGCAGAAGAAGCGCCTGGTGTCCGAGTTCCGCAACATGCTCGTGCGTACTTACGCAAACGCGATCCAGGGCTACGAAGGCCAGACGCTGAAGGTGCTGCCTTCGCGCGGCAAGCAGGACCCGGAGGACACGACGGTGCGCACGCAGTTCATCCGCGCCGGCGGCCAGCCGCTGCCGATCGACTTCGCGATGCGCAAGACCGGCGAGGGCTGGAAGGTCTACGACATCACGGTCGAAGGCGTGAGCCTGGTGATGACCTATCGCTCCGAGTTCGATGCCGTGGTGAAGCAGGAAGGCATCGACGGCCTGATCAAGCGCCTCGCCTCGAAGAACACCCCGGCCGCGGTCGGCGGCAGCGCCGCCAAGAAGTAAGCCAAGAGCAGGCATTGATGCGTACCGCTCACCGCGGTGCGCATGCGGCGAGCGCGGCGAGCCTGCGCTTTGTGGGGATTCCGCCTACCTGACCTCACGGCACCGCGCTTGCTCGCGGGGAATCATTCCCCGATGCACGCGCACCACACCGCTGCCCGCCACTCGCCTGCGTGGCGAAAGATCGCCATCGCCCTCGTCGCCATCGGCGCGCTTGCCGCCGTCTGGCGATTCACGCCGCTCGCCGAGTACCTGACGCCGCGGAGTCTCGCCGCCTGGGCGCGCGTGCTGCGCCAATCGACGTGGGCGCCGATCGCGCTGGTGGTGTCATTCATCCCGGCTGCGTTCATCATGTTTCCGCTGCCGCTCCTCATCCTGATCGCGGTGCTCGCCTTCGGGCCGTGGGTCGGTTTGTCGTATGGCATCTCCGGCGCTGCGGCCGCCATCGCAGCTACTTACTGCGCCGGCCGCGTAATGCGATACGAGACCTTGCGCTCACTGCTTGGCGACAAGCTGGACGATGCGCGCGACCTCTTCCACGGCCACACGATCGTGGCAGCGTTCGCGGTGAGCACCGTGCCGGTGCCGCCTTTCGGCGTGCAGGGGATCCTGGCCGGTGCAATGCGGGTCAGCTTCTGGCAGTACGCGGCCGGCACGCTGCTCGCCCTGCTTCCGGGAGCCGTTCTAGCCGCGGTGTTTGGCCACGCGATCGCTCGCGGTGTTCAGGATTCCGGCGCATTGAGCTGGCCCCTGCTCGTGCTTGCCGTGATCGCCTTCGCGCTGTTTGGCTATTTCGCGAAGCGCTGGGCAGCACGGCGCAAGTCCGAACAAAGCTCGCAACGCCAAATAGACCGCCGGAACGCGGCAGAATCCGGTACATGACCCCGAATGACGCCCTAGAGCATCTGCTGGAGAATAATCGCGCCTGGGCTGCGGCGGTGACGCGCGATGACCCGCAGTTCTTCCCGCGGCTGGCAAAGCAGCAGGCGCCGCAATACCTCTGGATCGGCTGCTCCGACAGCCGCGTGCCGGCCAATCAGATCGTCGGGCTGCTGCCGGGCGAGATGTTCGTGCATCGCAATGTCGCGAACGTCGTGGTGCACGCCGATCTCAACTGCCTGTCGAGCATCCAGTACGCGGTGGACGTGCTGAAAGTGCGGCACATCATCGTCTGCGGCCATTACGGCTGCCAGGGCGTGCTGGCGGCGCTGCGCGACGATCGCCTCGGGCTCTCGGACAACTGGCTGCGCCATGTGCAGGACGTGCGCTGGAAGCACGCCGGCGAGATCGAGCGCCTCGGCGGCGAAGAGGCGCGGCATCGGCGCCTCTGCGAGCTGAACGTCATGGAGCAGGTGGTCAACGTCAGCCAGACGACCGTGCTGCGCGACGCGTGGGAGCGCCGCCAGGCGCTGAGCGTGCACGGCTGGATCTACGATATCCACGATGGGCTGCTGCACGACCTGCACGCGACGCGCGCGCGTGCGCGCGAGCAGAGCTAGGCGACGGGCGTCGTCTCCGGGAGATTCACCCGGACATTGGCGAGGTAGTAGCCGTAGAGCTCGATCAGATCGGCGGCCGTCGCGACGTCGCGCTCGCGCGCCGAGGCGTCGATGCGCTTGCCGAGCGAAGAGACTTCCGGAAAGCCGTAGGGCTTGCCGACCCCGATCATGCTGTTGGCAAGGTCGCGCAGCTGATCGAAGTCCTTCGCCTGCACGGCGCGACGCAGCGCCTCCAGCTGTCTCTGCCGGTTTCTCAGGAACTCAGGGACCAGGTCCGCGAGCTCAGGCGGGACGTGCGCTTCGAATTGCGAAGCCATGGGAACTGAATTATTTGATCAGCGCGGCCCGGGCGTTGTGAGGCTTTGCAAGGCGCTGTGCCGTCCTCCCTACGGCTGCCGGGCGAGCCATCGGCTGGCGAGAAAGATCACCACCGCCAGGCCGACGATCGCGCCGCCAATCGCGGCATAGCTCACCTTCGACCCGTCCTCGAGCGCCAGGGTGATCTGGTGGCCGAAGACCAGCACCGCGAGCAAGCCGGGCGTAAGGCTAAGCAGCGTGCCGAGCGTGTATTTCCACAGCTTCATGCGGATCGCCCCGGCCATCATCCCCTGCACCACGAAGGGCGGCGCCGGCAGCATGTTGGCTGCGAACACGGCGATGACCGCGTGCTCGCGAAGGACGCCGCTCAGCCGCTCGAACTTCCGGCCGGCGAGCCGCCGCACCGTGTCGGGAGAGAGCCGCCGGCCGAGGAAGTAGGTCGAAAGTGCCGCGGCCAGCACGCCGGCCGCCACGGTGGCGCCGCCAACCCATATGCCGAAGGCCACGATCGCGAGCAGGCTTAGGAGCGGGCGCGGAAACATGACGAAGGCGGCCGGAATGTACGCGGCCGCGAGCGCGAACGGCGCCCAGCGCGTCGTGCGCGCGACGCGGGCCCATTCGAGAATGCGCTGCCGGCTGGCGAACTCGGCGAGCGGGGTGTAGCGCCAGGCGGCGGCCAGCGCGACGAGCGCAACGACGAAGAGCGCGAGCTTGCCCCACGCCGGCGAGCGGTGTGCCGCCGTGGTCAAACGAGCGTGTCTTTGCCGCTCGTGATGAGAACGCAGGTGCAGCCGGTCCCGCTCCAGACGAGCCGGTCGGCGGTACCGGGCTCGGCGCGCTGGTATTCGCCCGGATAGAGCTTGCGCTCGTCGATCCGCAGCTCGCCGTCGAGCAGGTGCAGCTCTTCGACGCCCGCATGCACGTGCGCGGGATAGTGGCCACCGGGCGCCAGCCGAACGAGCATGCCGACCGTATGCGCGTCCGCATCCGTCGCGAGCAATTGGCACGAGATGTCCGGCGCCACTTGTTGCCAGTCCGGTTCGCGCCATTGCGAGGCGGCCGGCAAGGCCGGCTGCGTTCCCGCCTCGGCGGCGATCCTCATCGCCAGGCGCCGTTGCAGCCACGGCGGCGAGCGCAGCACGTCGGTAGGCCAGGCGACGAACCATTCAATGGTCGGACGCAGGGCGTCGAGCTCCTTTTCGCATTCCGCGCAGGAGGCGATGTGCGCTTCGATGGCCGGCACGGCACGCGACGGCAGAGCGTGCAGCGCGTAGAGGCATACGAGCCCGGCGCGCTTGCAGCGGTTGCCGGCCGACGCCAGGGTGACGGCCTGGTTTGCCTCCGCGGCGAGCAGCTGGCGCAGGCGGTGCAGCCCGGAGCGAAGCGCAACCACCTCCTCGCGCAGCTCGGCATACGGGCGCGCTTCGAAGAACGCCGCCTCGATCGCGTGGCGCTCCTGCGGCCTGAGCGCCACGAGCGCCGCCTTCAGCGCACGTCTCTGGTGCCGGAATGCGTCGCCGGTCGTCGCCTTGTATGAGCTTGAGCGCAGATGGTCCATTGCGGTCGAACGAGCCCGGTTCATGATCCAGGCGAGCACGCTGCCGTGCGCGCGCTCGTAGCGCGCGGCGTCGCGCCACAGTCCGGCGAAAACGTCGAGCGTCAGCGCCTCGGCGAGTGCGCGATCGCTGGTGAGCCGCAGGATGAGCGTGAAGACGACGCGCTGCGTGCGCTCGTAGAGCCCATGTAGGGCGAGCTGATCGCCGGCGGCGACCGATCCGATCAGCGCGGCCCAGTCGCTCTCTGGAGTAGCGGAACCGGCGTTGTCGCGATAGAGGACGTCGCCCAGAGTGCTGGGCGTTGACACCCCCCGATTGTCCGAAATTTCAGTGCGCTGCCGCAAGAGCGGCGTCAGCGCATCGGCTGCGTGCGGGGGCCCTGGCGCAGCGTGGATGCGACGCGCGCTGCCGTCACCGAATCGGCGACGAGCGCTGCAGCGGCCTGCGCCAGCGCTTCGCGCGGCACCACCAGGTAGCGAAGCGGCGCGCGGTGCGGGATCTCCAGGGTCGTGGCGCCGCGCGTAAAGCGGCCGGCGACAACGTCCGAGGCGGCCACCGCATGCAGGGTACCGCTCGCCATGTCGCGCTGATAGAGCGGCACGATCGCCGAGAGCGCTACCGCGATCATGTCGAGCGTCTTGGACTCCTTGCTGCCATGGCCCGGGAAGAGCCGCTCGTGGATCAGCGCCGCGGCGCGCGCGAGGGGAATGAAGTCGTCCGGGCGCCGTGCCTCGCGCAGTTCGTCCATGCTCGGCCCATCTTAGGGCCGCGCCACGAAGGCGGGACGCTCGCCGATTATGCCGTTTGGCTCATCCGCCGGCGGCGCCGGACGCGTCCGGCGCGGCGCGCAGCGACGCGAGCAGGCGCAGCAGGTGGCGCGGCTCGCACGGCTTCATCAGGAAATGGTCGAAGCCGATCGCCTTGCCGAGCGCCGCGTCGGCGCTCTGCGTCCAGACGCCGGAGATCGCGATGAGCAGCGGTGCGAGCGGTCCATGGCGCTCGCGCAGCTCGTGCGCCACCGCGTAGCCGCTCATGCCCGGCATGTTGATATCCATGATCACGACCTCGGGCCGCAGCAGCCGGCAGGCGTCGACCACTTCGTCGCCGCGCAGCGCCGTGTGCACCTCGTGGCCCTCGTCGCGCAGCACCAGCGCCAGCGTCTGCGCCGTATCGCGATCGTCGTCGGCGATGAGGATGCGCAGCGACAGCACCTTGCTGCTGCCACGTGCCGCATCCGACGCTACGACGTGCAGGTCCCTTCCCTTTACCTTCACGCGCGCCATTCTAGGGGCGTAAGGCATACCCCGACGCTTAGCGTCCAACGAATTTCCTGTCGTGTCACCGCGACAGCGCGTCGTGCTTTTAACGATGTTTTTCCATCAGCGCGAGCAGACCCTTCAGCAGCGTGATCGGCGAAGGCGGGCAGCCCGCAATGTGGAGATCGACCGGCAGCACGGCGCCAACGCCGCCTTTGCACGCATCGCTCCCGGCAAAGAGACCGCCATCGCGGGCGCAGTCGCCGACCGCCACCACCCATTTCGGGTCCGGGGTCGCGGCGTAGGTGCGCTTCAGCGCTTCCTCCATGTGTCGCGTTACCGGCCCGGTGACGAGCAGGACATCCGCATGCCGCGGCGAAGCGACGAAGCGGAAGCCGAAGCGCTCGAGGTCGTAGACGATGTTGTTTAGCGCGTGGATCTCGAGCTCGCAGCCATTGCATGAGCCGGCGTCGACCTCGCGGATCGAGAGCGAGCGCCCGAGCCGCCGGTGCGCGGCGCGCTCGACCTGGCTGGCGAGCTCGGCGAGCGCCGCCGCGTCCGCTGCGGGGGCCGGCTCGGTGAGCGGCGCCTGCACCACGCTCTTGAGGAGGAGCTTGCGCATTAAAGGTCGTGCCCCGAATAGGAGCAGTTGAACGACTTATTGCAGAGCGGGAAGTCGGCAACGATGTTGCCCTCGATCACCGCCTCAAGCAGCGGCCATTGGAACCAGGACGGGTCACGCAGGTGTGCGCGCTCCACGCGGGCATCGGCGCCCATTCGCACCCAGGCGAAGATGTCGCCGCGAAATCCTTCAACGAGCGCCGTCGCTTCGCCCGCGCCGGCGGGCAGGGCGCTCGCGACCGCTCCGCTGGGCAGCCCCGCCATGATCTGCTCGACCAGCGCGACGCTCTGGCCGACTTCGCGTATGCGGATCCACACGCGCGCGTTCACGTCACCCGCGTGCACCGTCGGCACATCGAACTCCAGCCGGTCGTACGGCGGATACCCCGGCGTGCGTCGCGCATCGAAGGTGCGCCCGCTCGCCCGGCCGACGTAGCCGCCCGCGGCGTACTGCTCGGCGAGCGCAGCGGTCAGGACGCCGGTGTCGACGGTGCGGTCCTTGAGCGATTCGGTCTCGTCGTACAGCTCGACCAGGTCCGGAAAGCGCGTGCGGATGAGCGTAATCAGCGCAGCGATGGCTTCACTGGCCTGCCGCGGCAGATCGGCGCGCAGGCCGCCCGGGACGACGCAATCCATCATCAGCCGATGGCCGAAAAGCTGCGCCGCCGTACGCAGCACCTGCTCGCGCAGCCAGCCGCAATGCGCATGCATGATGGTGAATGACGCGTCGTTGCACACGGCGCCGATGTCGCCGAAGTGGTTCGCGAGCCGCTCGAGCTCGGCGGCGAGCGCCCGCAACCAGATGGCGCGGGCCGGTATTTCGCACCCGAGCGCTTTTTCCACCGCCTGCGCAAAGGCGAGCGCGTATGCGACCGTGCTGTCGCCGGACACCCGGCCCGCGAGCCGCGCGGCGCGCTCGAGCGACGCACCGGCGAGCAGCGCCTCGGTGCCCTTGTGCGTGTAGCCGAGGCGCTCTTCCAGCCGCACCACCGTCTCGCCGTTGGCGCTGAAGCGGAAGTGGCCGGGCTCGATGATGCCGGCGTGCACCGGCCCGACCGGGATCTGGTGCAGGCTCTCGCCCTCCGCCGGCAGGAAGGCATACGGCTCGCCGTGCTTGAGCCACGGCCGCACATCGGGCGCACCCTCGGCCTCGAGGCCGTAGAGATCGCGCATCGTGCGCTCCAGCCTGATTGCCGGCGGATGCAGCCGGCCGATGGAGGGAAAGCGCTCGCCCGGCAGGCTGAGGACCATCAGCCCGTACGAGTGTCGATCCATCACCGCAAGATGCGCGCAGCCGGGCTCGCCCCAGAGCCCGACCAGCGCGAGCTCACCCGCGTGCATGCGCTCGCCCACGTGCTGCCATTGGCGTCGCTCGACGATCACGTCAGGAGCCTCGCCACATACTGGAACCACGCGACGAGCGCGGGCGGCAGCCAGACGCCGGCGATCAGCACCAGGGCGAAATGGGCGCCGACGGGCAGGAACGACGCGCGCGTCGGATCGTTGCGGCCGTACGGCTCGCCGAAGGCGAGGCCGTTCAGCCGCAAGAGCAGCGCGCCAAGCCCGACGAGCAGCGCGAGGCCGAGGATGATGGCCAGCACCGGCGCCCGCGCGAAGGTCGACGTCACGATCAGGAACTCGGTCATGAAGAGGCCGAGCGGCGGCAAGCCGGCGATCGCCACGACGCCGAGCACCAGTCCCCAGCCGAGGAGCGGATGCGACACCGTCAGGCCGCGGATGTCGGGCATGCGCTGCGTGCCTTTTACCTGCGCGATGTGGCCGACGCAGAAGAAGATCGCCGACTTCGTGAGGCTGTGCAGCGTCATGTGCAGGAGGCCGGCGAAGTTGGCGAGTGTGCCGCCCATGCCGAAGGCGAAGGTGATGATGCCCATGTGCTCGATCGACGAGTAGGCAAAGAAGCGCTTGATGTCCTCGCGCCGGTAGAGCATGAACGCGGCGAACACCACCGAGGCGAGTCCGAGCGCCACCATCAGCGGCCCCGGCGCAAGCGCGGCCGGATTCGCGGCCATCAGTGCCTTGAAGCGCAGGACAGCGAAGAGCGCGACGTTCAGCAGCAGGCCCGACAGCACCGCCGAAATCGGCGTGGGACCCTCGGCGTGCGCATCCGGCAGCCAGGCGTGCAGCGGCACGAGGCCCACCTTGGTGCCGTAGCCGAGCAACAGGAACAGGAAGGCGAGGTTGAGCAGCGCCGGATCGCACGCGGCGGCCTTCTGCACGAGCACGCTCCAGGCCATCGCGTCCAGGCCTTCGCCGACCACCGAGCGCGCGGCGAGGTAGACGAGGATCGTGCCGAAGAGCGCGAGCGCGATGCCGACCGAGCCGAGGATGAAGTACTTCCACGCCGCCTCGAGCGCCGCCTCGGTGCGATAGATGCCCACCATCAATACCGTGGTCAGCGTGGCGAGCTCGACCGCGACCCACATGAGACCGAGATTGTTCGAGAGCAGCGCCAGGTTCATGCCGAACATCAGCACCTGGTACATCGCGTGATAGAAGCGCAGGTACTTCGGCGTCAGGTGTCCGGTCTCGAGCTCGTGGGCGATGTAGCTGCGGCTGAACACGCTCGTGGTGAAGGCGATGAAGGTGCTCAGCAGGATGAACACCACGTTCAGGTCATCGACGATCAGGAACGGCCCAACCGGCGGGCGCGCGACGAGCAGCACGAGCGCCGCAGCGAAGGTGAGGAGCGAAGCGAGCGCGTTCAGCCAGGCGGTGGTGCGGTCATCGGGCAGCACTGCGAGCAGCGCGGCGGCGATGGCCGGGATCGCCAGGATGGCGAGCACCGCGAGGGAGCCGGGATCGCTCATATGCCGAACCTCGCCGACCCCCTGATAAGGGGGTCGTGAGCCGCAGGCGAACGGGGGGTTTTGTTTTTTGCAAAAACTAAAACCCCCCGGCGCTTCGCGCCACCCCCCTTATCAGGGGGGCAAAGAGCGAGGCTCATGGCTGCTCCCCGCGATGCTCGTGCAGGAGATGGATGTCGACCGTCTCGAAGCGCTCGCGGATGCGGAAGAGGAAGACGCCGATCACGATCAGCGCCACGAGGATCGAGAAGGCGACGCTGATCTCCACCACCAGCGGCATGCCCTTGGCGCCGGTCGCGGCGAGGATCAGACCGTTCTCGATCGACATGAAGCCGATGACCTGGCTCACGGCGTTGCGGCGCGAGATCATCATCAGCAGGCCGAGGAGGATCACCGACAGCGCAAAGGCGAGGTCCTCGCGCGCGAGCGTGCCGGCCTGCGCGGTGACCGGCAG
>JAEKLK010000352.1 GCA_019509895.1 Betaproteobacteria bacterium
TCAAGGAAGGCGCGCCCGCCATCGGCACGACGAGCAAAGTGCCGCAGGCGAAGCTCGCCTCGTTCGAAGGCATCGTGCCGAAGAGCACCGACTGGCGAACGCTCGGTGTGCCGGCCGACGAAGTGGTCACTGCAAAATAAGGACTGAAGGGTCGTTCCGGCGAAGGCGGGGACCCCGTTAAACGAAATGGACAGGAAGTTCTCTAATCGCCTAAACGGGGTCCCCGCCTCCGCGGGGACGACTGATTAATAAATGGCAAACCTTCCCGAAGGACGCTGGCTGGACGTCGAGGGCATCCGCACGCGGTACTTCGAAGCGGGCCGCGGCGAGCCGATCGTCTTCATCTACGGCGGCAATTTCGGCACGGGCGACTCGGCTTCCAGCGCCTATACCTGGAATAACCAGCTCGCCCCGCTCTCCGAGCACTTGCGCGCCATCACCTTCGACAAGCTCGGCCAGGGCGAGACCGACAACCCGAAGAACGACGACTACACCATGGCCGCGGTCGTGCGCCACGCCGCCGCCTTCATTCGCGCGATGAAGCTGCCGCCCGTGCACATCGTCGGGCATTCGCGCGGCGGCTATGCCGCGACGCGCGTGACGCTCGACAACCACGACCTGGTCAAGTCGCTCACCGTGGTGAACAGCGGCACGCTCAGCCCCGGCGTCGGCACCAACGAGGTGGTGCTGGCGAAGCCGCCGTACGCCGCCGGCACGCGCGAATGCGTGCGCTGGGTGTATGAGAACTACAGCTTCAATCCCAAGGTGGTGACCGAGGAGTGGGTAGACGCGGTCATGCACACGCTCTCGCTGCCGAAGTACCAGGAGAGCGTGCGCAAGATGGGCGTCGAGAAGCTCGGCACCAAGCTCTTCCTGCCGGATCTCGCGCGCGAGAAGCGCGAGACGCTGCAGTGGATCAACGAAGGCCGCGTGCAGCGCCCGGTGCAGGTCCTCTGGGGCTTCGATGACCGCACGGCGGTGATCGACCGCGGCATCGAGCTCTATCAGATGTTCGCGCGGCACGAGCGCCGAGCGCTCTTCCACGTCATCAACCAGTCCGGCCACTTCCCGTTCCGCGAGCATCCCGAGCGCTTCAACGCGCTCATGAAGCGCTGGGTGGAGTCGCTCTCAAGATCGTCTTCATCCATGGCGGCATCCCGGGCGTCACTCCGTACGCGAGCGGTCCGCATATCTGGGGCCCGGTGCTCCAGCGCTTCAGCAATGCGAGCACCGTCGAGGTCGCTGGCAGCACGGTCGACGCGATGACCCAGAGCGTGCGCAGGGCGATCGAGGGCAAGGGCAAGTGCCATCTGGTCGGTCACGATCTCGGCGGCCTGCTCGCGCTCAGCATTGCGATCGAGGCGCCGCAGCTCGTCGCCGGCGTGACGGCGGTGGCGAGCGTGGCGGCGTCGCCGACCGGCGATGGCGTCGCCGACTTTACCTTCGCCTATCCGCCGAAGCCGCTCTGGTCGCGCGAGTCGCAGCGCTGGGCGCTCGAGCGCATTTCCTATTCGCACCAGCACATCGACGACAGGCTGCTCGACGCGTGCGTCGCGGCGGCCGGCAAGCAGCAGCCGATGACGTCGGAGACGTATGCCAACGAGCTCGTGCCGAGCCTGATGAAGGCGAAGTCGCGGTTCTACGAGGTGTGCCGCACCGAGGGCATCAAGGTGCCGTGCCAGGTGATCTGGGGCAGCCACGACCCGCTCGGCACCTTCGACCACGGCCTGTGGCTCTTCCGCGGCATCGCGCAGAAGCAGCGCGTGAGCCAGTTCCATGTCATCAACCGCGCCGGCGCGCTGCCCTTCCGCGAGGAGCCCGTGGCTTTCCGGCAAATACTCGACGCGTTCGCCGATGCCCTCTAAGAAACGAAAGCTGCACTACCCGCCCAAATGGTAGATCAAAGGCAGCTGCTCGACCAACGGGCTCACCGGCGAGCGCCACCCCAAGGTCGTGCGGCAGCTCGCGGACTACGGCGTCGAGATCGTCGGCCACGCCTGGGCGCAGGACGTGACCATGAAGGACGACGATCCGCAGACCGAGCTCGAAGAGATGCGCAAGGTGACGCGCGTGCTGACCGAAGCCGCGGGCACGCGACCGATCGGCTGGGTGAGCCAGGGCAGCGCAATGACCGGGAACACGCTCGAGCTGCTGAAGCAGGAGGGTTATCTCTGGAGCGGCGATGACATGAGCGACGACATCCCGTTCCTGAAGGAGACGAAGCACGGCCCGATGGTCATCCTGCCGCGCGTCAACCTGCCGCACAACGACCTCTGGATGTGGGCGACGACGCGCACGCCGCCGGATTTCATGTGGCAGAACTGGAAGGCGACCTTCGACCAGCTCTATGCGGAGGGCGAGGCCGGCAGTCCCAAGTGGTGCGAGCTCACGCTGCACGCGCACATGGGTGCGCGGCCGACGCTGATCCCGGTCGCGCGACAGATGCTGCAGTACGCGAAGAAGCACAAAGGCGTCTGGTTCGCGCGCCGCCGCGACATCGCGGAATGGGCGATGAAACATGAAACCAAGTGAGGTCAAGCTGATGCGGAAAATGGTGGTGGCGGCGCTGCTCGCCTGCGTGCCGATGGCGGCGGTGGCGCAGCCGGTGAAGCTCAAGATGGCGACCTTTTCGCCGGATACCGAGCGCCTGTACAACACGGTGAAAAAGCCGTGGGTCGCGGCGGTGAACAAAGCGGCGGGCGGCGCGATCGAGATCGAGCTCTACCCGAACGGCGCGCTCGGCCGGGCACCGCAGCAGCAGGCGCAGATGGTGATCGACGGCGTCAGCGATATCGGCTTCATCGTCCCGCCGTTCACGCCGGGGCGCTTCCCCGACACCGAGGTGATCGAGCTGCCCGGCATGTTCCAGGATCTGGCCGAGGCGACGCGCGTCTACACGAACCTCGTGCGCAACGGAGCGATCAAGGACTACGGCGACTACTACCCGATCGCCATGTGGGGTACCCCGCCCTTCAGCCTGCATTCGAACTTCCCGATCAATTCGATCAAGGACCTGAAGGGCAAGCGCGTGCGCGGTTCTGGCGTGATCCAGATCGAATCACTCAAGGCGCTCGGGGCCGTCACGGTGGGCATGCCGCCGACCGAAGTGCCCGAGGCGCTTTCGCGCCGCACGATCGACGCCTCGACCTCGCAGCCGGCGGTGCTGTACGACTTCGGCCTGGACCGCGTGACTACTCATCACTATTTCATTCGCCTGGGCGCCGTGCCGCTCGCGATCGTGATGAACAAGCAGAAGTTCGAGAGCCTGCCAAAGGCCGGGCAGGACGCGATCCGCAAGTACGACATGGACTACATCAACAAGCTCTACATCGACTCCATGCTCGAGTACGACAGTTCGCTCGTGAAGAAGCTGGAAAGCGATCCCAAGCGCAAGGTGGTCTTCCCGGACGCCGCCGACCAGAAGGCGGCACAAGTGGCGTTCGAGCCGGTGATCAAGGGATGGGCGGGCAAGAGCCCGCGGCACGCCGAGGTATACAAGGCGCTGGTGAGCGAGATCGACAAGGACCGCGGCGGCAGGAAATAACGAACGTCGTCCCCGCGCAGGCGGGGACCCCGTTTGGGATGGAAGGATCTTTCTGCGTAGGTTTGCCTAATTCTCTAAACGGGGTCCCCGCCTGCGCGGGGACGACCACCTAAATGCTGGCGGCGCTCGAGCGCATAACGCTTACCGCCACTCGGGCGCTCTCCGTGGTGGGCCTCGTCGCCCTGATGGGGCTCGCCGCGATGACGCTCGCCGACGGGCTTCTGCGCTGGCTGGCGAACCGGCCGATTGAAGGCGTACGCGACCTCGGCGGCCTCGCCATTGCGGTCGCCATCGCCTGCTGCATTCCCGTGGGGCTGGTGGAGCGCGGCAACATCGTCATCCGCCTGGGCGAGCACGTGCACCGGGGCCTTGGCCGCGTGCTCGACGCCGTTGCGGCCCTGGCGGTGGCCGCGATCCTCGCAGCGGCGGCGTGGCAGTTTTGGATCTACGCGGCCAAATTGGCACGCGCGCACGAGACCACCTTCGTGCTGCAGATCCCGATCGCCCCGTTCTGGTTCGGCGTCGACGTGATCCTCTGGGCGGCGGTGCTGGTGCAGCTGATCGTCGCGGCGCGCGACTGGGCGCGGGTGTTCGGGCGGTGACGCCGATCGTCATCGGCGCGCTCGGCCTGGTGGCGCTCTTCGCGCTCATCCTCGCGCAGGTGCCGATCGGCTTCGCGATGATGATCGTCGGCGTCGTCGGCGTCGCGCTGCAGTCGAGCTGGGGACCCGCGCTGACGCTGCTTGCCAACGAGCCGGCTGGCGTGCTCTCCAACGTGGACCTGGCGACGGTGCCGCTTTTCCTGTTGATGGGCACGTTCGCCACCACCGCGGGGTTTTCGGCGGACATCTATAACGCGGTGGCGGCGCTCCTAGGGCACC
>JAEKLK010000235.1 GCA_019509895.1 Betaproteobacteria bacterium
CGGCGAATAGGTCGTCGCGCCGAGGTCGGCGAAGCGTCTCTTCACCTCGTCGGACTTGAGCGTGTCCTGGAGTGCCGAGGAAAGCTTGTCGACCACCGGCTTCGGCGTGCCCTTCGGCGCATAGAGACCGTGCCAGATGCCGACCTCGAAGCCCTTCAGGCCCTCTTCGTCGAGCGTCGGAATTTTGGGAAGCGACGGCACGCGCTTGAGCGAGGTCACGCCGAATACCTTGACCTTGCCGCTGTTGATCTGCGAGGTGGTGTTGGTCGTCTGGTCGCACATGAAATCCACCTGGCCGCCGAGCAGATCGTTCATCGCCGGGCCGGTGCCCTTGTACGGCACGGTGAGGAGATCTGTCTGGATGGCGCTCATGAACAGCATGCCGCACAGGTGGGAGGCCGCGCCGATGCCGGCGTTCGCGTAACTCACCTTGTCCTTGTTCTTCTTGATGTAGTCCAGGAACTCGCGGAAGTTGCTCGCCGGGAAGTTGGCGCGCGCAATGATCGTCATCGGCACGTCGTTGATGAGGCCGATGTACTCGAAGTCGGTGAGCGGGTTATAGCGCAGCTGCCGGTAGAGGAACGGCGTCGTCGCCATGCCAACGTGGTGGATCAGGAGGGTGTACCCGTCGGGCTTGGAATTCTTCGCCTGCTCGGGCGCGAGGATGCCGCCGGCGCTCGGCTTGTTCTCGACGATGATCGTCTGGCCGAGCGGCTTGGCCATCGCCTGCGCCACGACACGCGCCACGGTGTCGGTGGGCCCGCCCGCAGCGTACGGTACGAGCATGGTGAGGTTCTTGGTCGGATACTGCTGCGCGCCGGCCGTACCGGCCGCCAGTGCGAGCGCGAAAGCGACGATGCGTGCTGCGTTCATTGGGGGGATCCTCCTAGCGGACTGATTGTCGGCCCATAATAAGCCGCATGAGCGAGACGGTCGACCTTCGTTCAGATACCGTAACCCGCCCGTCGGCCGGCATGCGCCGCGCCATGATGGAGGCGCCGCTAGGGGACGACGTCTTCGGCGACGACCCGACGGTCAACCGGCTGCAGGAATACGCGGCGGCGCTGTTCGGTTTCGACGCCGCGCTCTTCTTCCCGTCCGGCACGCAGTCCAACCTGGCGGCCCTCATGTCGCACTGCCAGCGCGGTGACGAGGTGATCATCGGTGCGGAGCAGCACAGCTACCGCTACGAGGCGGGCGGGATGGGCGTGCTCGGCTCGATCCATCCGCGCGTGCTGCCGAACCAGCCGGACGGGACGCTGGCATTGGCGGCGGTGGAGGCGGCGATCAGCCCCGACGATCCGCACTTCGCGCGCACGCGCCTGCTCGCGGTCGAGAACACCATCGGTGGCCGTCCGATCGGCCGCGCCTATCTCGAGGAGGCGCTGGCGCTGGCGCGCCGCCGCGGCCTCGCCGCGCATCTCGATGGCGCGCGCATCTTCAACGCCTCGGTGCATTTCAAGACCACGGTGAAGTCGCTTTGCGCCGGCTTCGATTCCGTGTCGAGCTGCCTGTCCAAAGGCCTGGGCGCGCCGGCGGGCACGGTACTCGTCGGTAGCCGCGAATTGATCACGCGGGCACGCCGCGCGCGCAAGATCCTGGGCGGCGGCCTGCGCCAGGCGGGCGTGCTCGCCGCCGCCGGACTCTATGCACTCGAGAACAATGTCGAGCGCCTCGCTGTTGATCATGCCAACGCCGAGCGCCTGGCGAAAGGACTACGTGCCCTCGGCCTCGATTGCGAGCAGCACACCAACATGGTCTTCGTCAGCGTGCCGGCCGAGAGAGCCGGACCGCTCGCCGAGCATCTGAAGGCGCGCAACGTACTCGTCCTGCCGGGCACGCGCATGCGCCTCGTTGCGCATCTCGATGTCGACGCGGCCGGCATCGAGCGTGCGCTCGCTGCCATCGGCGAATTCTTCAGGGACGAAGCTGGCGCGCCCGGCGGGATTCGAACCCACGACCCTTGGCTTCGGAGGCCAATACTCTAATCCGCTGAGCTACGGGCGCCTGGAAGGACGCGCAGGATAGCCGCTTTCGATTACGGCGTCCACGCGCGCGCCCACGCTAAAATCAGCGCTTTTCCCAATAAGATCCGCCGTGGCGACTCACGATTCCCATTCGTCGTTCATCAAGACCCCGCAACAGCTCATCGCGGTCGTGGTCCTCTCGTTCGTCGTGCCGATCGTCGGCATCGTGCTGCTCGTGCAGCTCGTCACGAGTCAGCCGAGCGCCGAGCCGAACGCCATGACGCCCGAGGCCGTGGCGAAACGCCTGCAGCCCGTCGGCCGCGTCGAGTTCGGCGGCGGCGGGAGCGGCGGCGGCGCGGCCGGCAGCCGGAGCGGCGAGGAAGTGGTGAAGGCGGTCTGCAGCACCTGCCATCAGGCAGGCGTCGCCGGCGCGCCGAAGATCGGCGACCGCGCGGCGTGGGGACCGCGGATCAAGCAGGGCCTGCAAACCATGGTGGCCATCGCGATGAAGGGCAAGGGCGCCATGCCGCCCAAGGGCGGCAATCCCTCGCTCGGCGACGACGAAGTGGCGCGCGCGGTCGTGTACATGGCAAACCAGTCCGGGGCCAGCTTCAAGGAGCCGGCGGCGAAACAGAAGCCGCAGGCACAGACACAAGCTGCCGCAGCGCCCGCGGCCGGCGGCGCCGCCAAGCCGGCCGCCGGCGATGCCGCCGACGGCAAGAAGATCTATGACAGCACCTGCACGGCCTGCCACGCGACGGGCGTCGCGAACGCGCCGAAGCTCGGCGACAAGGCCGCGTGGGGTCCGCGCATCAAGCAGGGCATGGACACGCTCCTGCAGTCGGCGTTGAAGGGCAAAGGTGCGATGCCGCCGAAGGGCGGCAACGCTTCGCTCTCGGATGCCGACGTGCGCGCCGCGATCGAGTTCATGGTGTCGCAAGCCAAATAGGCGTTGAGCGCCGCCCTCGTCTTCATCGTCGATCCGCTCGAGTCGCTCAAGGCCTACAAGGACTCGAGCGTCGCGATGATGCGCGCGGCGCAGGCGCGCGGCCACGCCATCTGGGCCGCCGAGCAGACCGGCCTGCATTGGCACAAGAGCCGTGTCGCGATCCACGCCACGCGGCTATCGCTTACCGATAACGACGAAGACTGGTACCGAGCGCACGAGACCGAAACGCGTGCGCTCAAAGACTTTTCGGCGGTGCTGATGCGCAAGGACCCGCCCTTCGATCTCGAGTATGTGGCGAGCACCTGGCTTCTCTCCGCGGCGGTGCGCGAGGGCGCCAAGGTGTTCAACGCGCCCGATGCCATTCGCGACCATAACGAGAAGCTCGGCATTCTCGAATTTGCGCCCTTCGTCGCGCCGACGCTCGTCACGCGCGAGCCGCAGGCGATCCAGGCCTTCATCGACGAGCATCGCGACGTGGTGGTGAAGCGCCTCGACGTGATGGGCGGCGAGAACATCTTTCGCGTGCGCACCGACGACCCCAACCGCAACGTGATCGTCGAGATCATGGCGCAGGGCACCCGGCGCATGGTGATGGCGCAGCGCTATATCCCGGAGATCAAGGACGGCGACCATCGCGTGCTAATCATCGACGGCAAACCGGTGCCGAACTGCCTCGCGCGCATTCCGAAGCCGGGCGAGTCGCGCGGCAACCTGGCCGCCGGCGCCAAGGCCGTGGCAAAGCCGCTCTCCGCGCGTCAGCGCGAGATCGCCGAGGCGCTCGGGCCGACGCTCGCCCAGCGCGGACTGCTGCTCATCGGGCTCGACGTCATCGGCGACTGGCTGACCGAGGTCAATGTCACCAGCCCGACCTGCTTCCGCGAGATCCAGGACCAGACCGGCTTCGACGTCGCCGGGGCCTTCGTCAGCGCGCTGGAAACGCATCTCTCATGATCGGCGTGCTGCTCGTCACGCACGGCGAGATCGGCACGGCGCTGCTGACGAGCGCCTCGCAGATTCTCGGCGGCGTGCCGGCCCAGGTGGCAACGCTCTCGGTCTGGCGCCAGGACGACCCGGACGACCTGGTGCTGCGCGCGCGCGAGCTGATGGAGCAGATCGACGCCGGCGACGGTGTGCTGGTCCTCACCGACATCTTCGGCGCGACGCCCGGCAACGTGGTGTCGCGCCTGCTCGACGACGGACAGGTCGAAGGCGTCTCCGGCGTCTCGTTGCCGATGCTGCTGCGCGTGCTCACCAGCCGCAACGGCTCGCTCGGGGACGCGGTAAGCCGGGCGCTCTCCGGCGGCGCCGAAGGCGTCGTGCACATGAACTCGGACCGCTGCCTCGACAGCTAATGCCGAGCATCGACGCGCACATCGTCAACAAGCTCGGGCTGCACGCACGCGCCGCCGCGAAGCTCACGCACATCGCGAGCGGCTTCGAGAGCGACATCTGGCTTTCGCGCAGCGGCCGGCGCGTCAACGCGAAGAGCATCATGGGCGTGATGATGCTGGCCGCCGGCAGGGGCTCCACCGTCACCATCGAAGCCGACGGCGCCGATGCCGACGCGGCGCTCGCGGCGATCAACAAGCTGATCGCCGATCGCTTCGGTGAAGGCGAGTAGGAGCCCGCCCTGAGAGGCCCTGCCCGCCCATGAACTTCGTCCTCCACGGCCACGCGGTCTCGGGCGGCATCACCGTCGGCTATGCGCACCTCGTCGCCACCGCGCGGCTCGAGGTCGCGCATTACGAGATCGCGCCCGAGGCCGTGGACGCCGAGATCGCGCGCTTCGATGGCGCAATGCAGACGGCGCAGGACGGCCTGCAGGCGCTGAAAGCGCACATCGCGCCCGATGCGCCGAAGGAGTTCGAGGCGTTCCTCGACCTGCACCGCATGATCCTCAACGACTCGGCGCTCGCCGTGGTGCCGCGCGAGATGATCCGCAGCCGGCGCGCCAACGCCGAATGGGCGCTGGTGCAGCAGATGGAGCGGCTGGTGGAGCGATTCGATGAGATCGACGACCCCTACCTGCGCGAGCGCAAGGCGGACGTGCAGCACGCGGTCGAGCGCGTGCTGAAGGCGCTGATGGGCGGCCAGAAGATCGTCGAGCCGGCGGTGTCAGAGGAGCAGAAGCTGATCGTGGTGGCGCACGACCTTTCGCCCGCCGACATGATCCTCTTCAAGCGCCATCGCTTCGGCGGCTTTGTCACCGACGTAGGCGGCGTCACCTCGCACACCGCGATCGTTGCGCGCTCGCTCGCCATCCCGGCGATTGTCGGCCTGCACCACGCCTTCCAAACGATCAGCGAGGGCGAGATGCTGATCGTCGACGGCGAGCGCGGCTTGCTGGTCGTCAATCCGGACTCGCTGGTGCTGGCGGAGTACCGCGAGCGCCAGGCCGAGCTCAAGGCCGAGCGCCAGCGGCTGAAGCGCCTGAAGAAGACTCCCGCCACGACGCAGGACGGGACGCCGATCGAGCTCTTCGCCAATATCGAGCTGCCGCAGGACATGCCCGAAGTTCTGGAAGCGGGGGCCGACGGCGTCGGCCTCTTCCGCAGCGAGTTTATGTTCCTCAATCGCAAGGACCTGCCAGGCGAAGAAGAGCAGCTTGAGGCCTACCGGCAGGTGGCCGAAGCGATCAAGGGCAGGCCCGTGATCCTGCGCACGCTCGACATCGGCGCCGACAAGGCGATGAACGGTGGCGACGGCGGCAACACCATGCCGAATCCGGCGATGGGACTCCGCGCGATCCGCTTCTGCCTCGCCGAGCCGCAGATGTTCCTGACACAGCTGCGCGCCATCCTGCGCGCTTCGCACTACGGCACGGTGCGCATCCTTCTGCCGATGCTGGCGCACGCGCACGAGATCGACCAGACGCTCACGCTCATCAATCAGGCCAAGGCGCAGCTCGAGGAGCGCGATCAGCCGTACGACCGCGCCATCCAGATCGGCGGCATGATCGAGATTCCCGCGGCGGCGCTCGCGCTGCCGATCTTCATGCGCCGCCTGCAGTTCCTTTCTATCGGCACGAACGACCTCATCCAGTACACGCTCGCAATCGACCGCACCGACGACGCCGTCGCGCATCTGTACGATCCGTTGCATCCGGCGGTGCTGACCCTCGTCGCCAATACCATCCAGACTGCGACCCGCGGCGGCATGCCGGTCGCCGTGTGCGGCGAGATGGCGGGCGATCTGCAGCTCACCCGCCTGCTGCTCGGCTTGGGTCTGCGCAACTTCTCCATGCATCCGTCGCAGCTGCTGGCGATCAAGGAGCGCATCCTGAGCACCAACCTCACCGAAGTGCAGGCGGCCGCGCAACGCGTGCTGCGCAATACCGATCCGGCGAAGACCCGCGACCTGCTCGCCCGGCTCAACTCTTGAGGAGGAGATCGCCATGACCGCCGCCCGCCGCGCGTTCGCCGCCGCCTTGTTTCTCGGTGCCTGCGCCCACGACCCCGCGCACCATGCCGAAGGCACGCACTATGGCGTCGCCGAAGTCGGCAGCTTCCACGTCGGCGGCCGGCAGGTGACGCTCTCCGGCCTGCCCGCGAAGGAGATCGTCTTCACCGCCGGCGCGCCGCCCGCCAAGGTCGATCCGAACGGCGACTTCGAGGTGGAACAGATGTACGTGCAGTACGTGAAGCTCTACGGGCCTTACGTGCGCGCGCGCTACCCGCTCCTCATGTGGCACGGTGGCGGACTGAGCGGCGTCACCTGGGAGACCAAGCCCGACGGCAACCCCGGATGGCAGCAATTCTTCCTGCGCGCCGGGCACGATGTTTATGTATCGGACGCCGTCGAGCGCGGTCGCGCCTCATGGGCACGCTATCCGGAAATCTTCAAGACCGAGCCGTTCTTCCGCACCAAGAAAGAGGCGTGGGAGCTCTTTCGCGTCGGACCGGCCGATTCCTACGCCACCGACCCGGCGAAGCGCAGGACGCATCCGGGCACG
Organism: Betaproteobacteria bacterium; assembly: GCA_019509895.1. GTDB lineage: Bacteria > Pseudomonadota > Gammaproteobacteria > Burkholderiales > SG8-39 > SCGC-AG-212-J23. The sequence goes on from JAEKLK010000235.1 coordinate 6,869, forward strand.
CAGTTTCCGGTGGAAGCGTTCGACCAGTTCGGCAAGCAGGGCGTGCCCCGCTGGGCCACGAACGACGCCGCGACGCAGGCGGCGTACGACGCGCTGGTGCAGAAGGTCTGCCCGTGCGTCATCGTGGTCCACTCGCAAGGCGGCAACTTCGCCTTCAACGCCGCGCTCAGGGCGCCCGACAAGGTGAAGGCCGTGGTCGCCGTGGAGCCCTCCGGTGCGCCCGATCCCGCCAAGGTGAGCATCGCGCCGCTGAAGACCGTGCCGCACCTCTTCGTCTGGGGTGATTACCTCGACCAGCAAGAATTGTGGAAGCGGCTCACGCCGAGCCTCGACAGGTACGAAGCGGCGCTGCGCGCGCAGGGCGGCATCGCCGATCGCCTGGACCTGCCGAAGCTCGGCCAGCGCGGCAACTCCCACATGCTGATGATGGACCGCAACTCCGACGCCATCGCGCAGCTCATACAGGACTGGATGAACCAGCGAGGACTGATGAAATGAGCCGACTGCTACTCGCTTTCGCGCTCGCGGCGGCGCTCGCCGCGCAGGCGCAGAACTATCCGACCCGCCCGGTCAAGCTGATCGTGCCCTTCCCGGCCGGCAGTGCGACCGACCAGGTGGCGCGCGTGGTCGGCGCGGAGCTGCAGCAGGCGCTCGGCCAGCCCTTCGTCGTCGAGAACAAGGCCGGCGCGCAAGGCGCGATCGCAGCCACCGAGGTCGCGAAGTCGGCGCCCGACGGCTATACGCTGATGCTCACCACCAACACGCCGCAGGCGGCGAACGTCAGCCTCTTCAAGAAGCTCAACTACGATCCGGTCAAGGACTTCACGCCGATCACGCGCTATGGCACCACCTCGTTCATGCTGATGGTGCGGCCGGATTTCCCGGCGAAGGACCTGAAGAGCTTCATCGCCGAGGCGCGCTTGAAGCCGGGCAAGCTGTCCGGCGGCTACGGCTCCTCGGGCTCGCAGGTGTCGCTCGCCATGCTCAAGCAGCTCGGCAAGCTCGACATCGTCGAAGTTCCCTACAAGGGCATCCCGCAGACCATCACCGACACGATGGGCGGGTCGCTGCAGCTCACCTTCGTCGACCTCGCGAACGCGCTGGCGCAGCAGAAGGGCGGCAAGCTGCGCGGGCTCGCGGTTACTTCGGCGAAGCGAAGCTCGCTCGCCCCGGAGGTCCCCGCGATGGCGGAGGAGCTCGCCGGCTACGAGATCATCGCCTGGTTCGCGCTGATGGCGCCGGCGAAGCTGCCCGAGGCAATCGTGCAGCGCCTGCATGAGACCAACATGAAGGCGCTCGCCAAGCCGGAACTGAAGGACAAGTTCGCGCTGGTCGGCACGGATGTCGCGCCCCTGGCGCCCGCCGAGCTCGGCAAATTCATCGAGGCAGAGGTCGCGCACTGGGCGAAGCTGGTCAAACTCGCGGGGATCCAGCCTGAGTAAAACCATCCGCATCGGCGCCGGCACCGGCTTCCAGGGTGACCGCCTCGAGCCGGCGGTCATCCTGGCGTCGCAGGGCGAGCTCGATTACCTCGCGCTCGAATGCCTTGCCGAGCGCACGATCGCGCTCGCGCAGCTGCGCAAGCTCGCGGATCCGGCTGCCGGCTTCGATCCGCTGCTCGAGACGCGCATGAGCGCGCTTCTGCCGCTCGCGGTGCGCCACGGCTTTCGCATCGTCACCAACATGGGCGCGGCGGATCCGCTCGGCGCCGGACGCAAGGTGCGCGCTCTCGCCAAGCACCTCGGTCTTCGCATGAAGGTCGCGGTGGTCAGTGGCGATGACGTGCTCTCGCTGCTCGACGCGGGCATGCGCACGATCGAGGCGCGCGGCGCGCCGCTCGCCGAATACGGCGAGCTGGTCTCGGCGAACGCCTATTTCGGCGCCGAGCAGATGCTGCCGGCGCTCGCCACCAGCGCGGAGGTGATCATCACCGGCCGCGTCGCCGATCCCTCGCTCTTCGTCGCGCCGCTCGCGCACGAGTTTGGCTGGCGCCTGGACGACTGGCCGCGGCTCGGGCGCGGAACGGCGATCGGTCACCTGCTTGAGTGCGCGGGACAGG
>JAEKLK010000353.1 GCA_019509895.1 Betaproteobacteria bacterium
CTCAATGCTGCGGCGCCGACCGGTGCAATGGCGCCGGCGAAGGCCACCGCACGTCGCACATCGCTCGCCGGGAGGCTGGCGGCGGCGGCCACCGCTTCGACCATGATTCCTTCCAGCGCCCCTTGGCGCAGCTCGCCGACGATCAGTCGCACGAGGAAGTCCTGCTCCTCGGCCGTGGCAAGCCCGAAGAGCTGCTTTAGCAATGTGGAGCGCTGCTCCGCGGCGCCTTTGCCCTTCACTTGCTTGAGCGTGGCGAAGGCTGCGTCGACATCGCGCAGCGTGAGCGTGGGTGCGGACGCGGCAGCGGCGCGAGCCGCCTGCAGCGCGGCGAAGCCGACGGCGAGCTTGCCCTGGCGGATCTCGCCGCTGAGATACGGCAGCGCGATCGTGATTTCCTCGCGTTCGAGCGGCCTCAGGAATTCGGCCAATTCGCGGATCTTGGCGAGGCGGCTCGAGGTCGCGGCGACGCGCGCCGACACGCCGACCAGCTCGGCGAGGCGCGTCACGCCGTGGTTTCGGCGGCCTGCCTCAGCATGAGCGAGAGGAGCTGGTGCAGCTTGTCGCGCAGCGCCCGGCGGTCGACGATCATGTCGACCGCGCCCTTCTCGAGCAGGAATTCGGCGCGCTGGAAGCCCTCCGGCAGCTTTTGCCGCACGGTTTGCTCGATCACCCGTGGCCCGGCGAAGCCGATCAGCGCCTTCGGCTCCGCGAGCACCACGTCGCCGATCATGGCGAAGCTCGCGGATACCCCGCCCATCGTCGGATCGGTGAGCACGGAAATGAAAGGCAGGTGCCGCTCGGCGAGATCGGTCAGCGCCGCCGTGGTCTTCGCCATCTGCAGGAGCGAGAGCGCGCCCTCCTGCATGCGCGCGCCGCCGGATGCACAGACGCAGACGAACGCCAGCTTCTGCTCGATCGCCACGCGCACGCCGCGCACGAAGCGCTCGCCCACCACCGAGCCCATCGAGCCGCCCATGAAATCGAACTCGAACGCCGCGCACACCAGACCCAGCGCCTTGATCGAGCCCTGCATGACGACCAGCGCGTCGCCCTCGGCGGTCTGCTCCTGCGACTCCGACAGGCGTTCGCCGTAGCGGCGCGAATCCTTGAACTTCAGCGGATCGAGCGGCAGCACCTCGGCGCCGATCTCGAAGCGCCCGTCGGGATCGAGCAGCGCATCGAGGCGCGCGCGCGCGCCGAAGCGCTCGTGGTGCCCGCACTTCGGGCAGACGTTGAGGTTCTTCTCCAGGTCGGTGCTGTAGAGCACCGCGTCGCACGCGGCGCATTTTGTCCACAAGCCCTCTGGCACGCTCTTGCGGCCGGCGCCGCCGGTGCGCTGGATCTTGGGCGGAAGGAGCTTTTGCAGCCAGCTCATGGGCGATGCGGGGAAGTTTGCTCCCCTGTTGCCATCCGATCGAGCGCCTGGCGAATCGGGCGCAGGAAGCTCTTCACGCGCGCCACCGCGTCGGCCGGCGCGCCGGCCTCGATCTCCTGGATCAACCCGCTGCCGATGACGACCGCATCGGCGGTCTCGGCGACCCGCCGGGCCGACTCGGCGTCGCGAATGCCGAAGCCCACACCGATCGGCAGGCGCGTCGCGGCACGGATTTTCGGAATGCGCGCAGCGAGCTCCGAAAGGTCGAGATGCGCCGCGCCGGTCACGCCGCGCAGCGAGACGTAATACAGGTAACCACTGCCGCAGCGCGCGACGTCGTGGATGCGCTTGTCGGTCGAGGTCGGCGCGAGCAGGAAGATCGGGTCGATGTCGCGCGCCTTGGCGAGCTCGGCGAACTCGGCGCATTCCTCGGGCGGATAGTCGACGACGATGACGCCGTCGACTCCGGCACGCTGCGCGGCCTCGACAAACGCCCGCGTGCCCATCGCTTCGATCGGATTGGCATAGCCCATGAGCACGAGCGGCGTCGCGTGGTCGTCGCCGCGAAACTGCTTCACCATGCCGAGGACGTCCTTCAACCCGACGCCGTGTTTGAGCGCACGCTCGCCCGAGCGCTGGATCACCGGGCCGTCGGCCATCGGATCGGAGAACGGCACGCCGAGCTCCAGGATATCGGACCCGGCCTCCACCAGCGCCCGCATCAGCGGCACGGTGAGCGAGGGATGCGGATCGCCTGCAGTGATGTAAGGGATGAGGGCCTTGCGCTTATCCTCGGCGAGGGCTTCGAAGCGGCCCTGGATCCGCGACATCAAAGCTTCTTCGCCGAACGCTCGGCGACGGTGTGCATGTCCTTGTCGCCGCGGCCGGAGAGGTTGACGAGGAGGATCGCATCCTTCGGCATCGAGGGCGCCATCTTCATCGCCTGCGCCACGGCGTGCGCGGATTCGAGCGCCGGGATGATGCCTTCGCTTCGGCAGAGCTCGTGGAACGCGGCCAGCGCCTCGTCGTCGGTCACCGCCACATATTCGGCGCGCTTGCTGTCCTTCAGCCAGGCGTGCTCCGGTCCGACCCCGGGATAGTCGAGACCCGCGGACACCGAGTGGGTTTCGGTGATCTGGCCGTTGGCGTCCTGCAGGAGGTAGGTGCGGTTGCCGTGCAGCACGCCGGGCGTTCCGGCACAGAGCGACGCCGCGTGCCTGCCGGTCTCGAGGCCCTCGCCCGCGGCTTCGACGCCGACCAGCCGCGTGTTCTCGTGCTGGAGGTAGGGATAGAAAATCCCCATCGCGTTGGAGCCGCCGCCGACGCAGGCGATCAGCACCATCATCGGATAAGGGTGCGGACCGGCGACGGTGCCGATGATGTAGAAGGTGCTGTCCACGTTCGTGACCCAGTCGCGCATCGCCTCGTTCAGCGCATCCTTCAGCGTGCGGGAGCCCGATTCCACCCCCACCACTTTCGCGCCGAGCACAGCCATCCGATGCACGTTGGCGGCCTGGCGCTTGACGTCGTCCACGCCCATGTAGACGACGCACTCCATGCCGTAGCGCGCCGCGACCGTGGCGGTGGCGACCCCGTGCATGCCGGCCCCGGTCTCCGCGATGACGCGGGGCTTCTTCATGTTGCGCGCGAGCAGCGCCTGGCCGATGGTGTTGTTGATCTTGTGCGCGCCGGTGTGGTTCAGGTCCTCGCGCTTGATGTAGATGCGGGCGCCGCCGCACTTTTCGGTCAGCCTTTTCGCGAGATAGACCGGGCTCGGGCGTCCCACGTAGTGCTTCAGCTCGTACTTGAACTCGGCCTGGAACGCCGGATCGTCGCGCGCGTGTTCATAGGCTGTGCGCAGCTCGTCCAGGGCGGCGGTGAGCGTCTCGGCGACGAACACGCCCCCGTAGGGGCCGAAATGTCCGCGCGCGTCGGGCAAGTCATACATCCGCATCCCTGACCTCCGCTATGAAAGCGGCGATTCTGGCGGCGTCCTTGACGCCCTTCGCCGATTCGACGCCGCTCGACACATCCACGCCCCAGGGGCGCACGCGCCGGATGGCCTCGGCCACGTTCGCCGGGGAGAGCCCGCCGGAAAGAATGACCGGCTTCTCCTTCACGACCGGCATGAGGCTCAAATCGAAACCTTCTCCGACACCCCCGTACTCGGGGACATGGCTGTCGAACAGCCACGCCGCGGCGCGCGAGAAAGGGCGCAGGTATTCTAGCGCATCGCCTCCCGGCCTCGCGCTGGCGCTCCTGACCCTGTACGCCTTGACGAAAGGGACGCCAAACTGGCCGCAGAATTCGGGGGTCTCGTCGCCGTGAAACTGCAACAGGGCCGGGCGTACCCGCTGGAGCACCTGCGCCACCTGCGCCGCATCCGGGTTCACGAACAGCGCGACCGTCTGCACGAAAGGCGGCAGCGCGTCGCGCAGCTCGACCGCGCGCTCGGTCGAGAGATAACGCGGGCTCGGCGGATAGAACACCAGGCCGATGGCGTCGGCGCCGCCCTGCGCGGCCGCGCGCGCGTCCTCGGCGCGGGTGATTCCACAAATTTTGATCCGCGTTCTCACTGGGGCAGTCCCCAGCGGGCATCGTACTGGATCTTCTCGAGGTAAAGACCCTCCGGGCCGAAGGTCGGAGCCGCCTCGCTTCTCTTCCGCGAAAGAAGCACCTCCCTCGCCCACGACGGCGGATGCTTGCCCTTGCCGACGTAGATCAGGGTGCCGACGATGTTGCGCACCATGTGGTGCAGGAAGGCGTTCGCGCGCAGCACGAAGTCGATCCGCGCCCCGCGCGCCTCGACCTCGAGCAAGTGAAGCGTGCGCACCGGGGTCTTCGCCTGGCACTCGGAGGAGCGGAACGCGGAGAAGTCGTGCTCGCCGACCAGGTGCGCCGCCGCCTCGCGCATCTTC
>JAEKLK010000236.1 GCA_019509895.1 Betaproteobacteria bacterium
GCGTGATATTGAAGTACGTCGCACCGCCGGTCGAGATGTGGAAAGCGCCGCACTGGATCGCGGCGATGCCCTCGGCGACGAGCTGCGCGCGGCAGTCGACCAGGCGCGCTTTTTCCGCGCCGTAGGCGAGCGCCTTGCGCGGGATGTCCTCATAGTTCGCCTCGTCGGGCTGGCCGAGGTTGGCGGTGTAGGCATACGGCCGTGCGCCGTTCGCGCGCATCCAGTGCACGGCGGCGCTGGTATCGAGGCCGCCGGAGAAGGCGATGCCGATCTTCTCGCCCGTCGGCAGCGTGCCCAGGATCTTTGCCAAAGCCACTCTCCGGAAACGGCAATCATAAGTGATCCGGCTAGAATGCCCGCGCCGTGCGCATCGCTTTACTGCTAGCCGCCGCCCTCTCGGCGAGCGCCATCGCCGCGCCGTTCGCCGTGCAGGTCGGCGATGCGCGGCTCGCGCTCGACGCACCGCCGGGATTCGCCGACGTGCAGATGACCGGCTCGCCGCGGCTGCTGGAGCTCGCCGAGGCGCTCACCTCGGCGTCGAACCGCATCCTGCTCTTCGCGCTCGAGGACGCGGACGTGCGCCGCTTCAACGTCGGCGATACGCCGGTCCTTCGCCGCTATGTGATCGCCGTGACGCCCAAGGGGCTCGAAGCCGGGCGCGTGACACCCGCCGCGTTCCAGCGCCTGGCCACCGACTCGCTGCGCGAGCTCGGCTCGGCGCCGCCCGTCGAAACGGCCTACCGCGCCTATCTCGACGGCCAGCCGCGCGGCCGGCCGAGCCTGCTCGCCGAGCTGCGTCGGGACGAGGACACGGTCTCCGTGCTCCAGGGCATGCGCCTGCCGGATCCGCAGCAGCAGCGCTCGCGCGAGCCGCAGTACGTGCTCTCCACCACCACGCTTATGCTGATCCGCGGCAAGGCGCTCAACGTCGCGCTCTACAGCGCCTACGCAAGCGATGCCGATGTCGACTGGATCCGCGCCACCACCGGGCGCTGGCTCGAGGAACTCCAGCGGCTCAACCTCCGCTGAGGCATTGGCACGAGCGCTGGGCCCTGCTCGCCGACGAGTAGAATTCGCACCCCATGCCGTCCTTCGACATCGTCTCGCAGGTCGATCGCCAGGAAGTGAAAAACGCGGTCGAGCAGACCAACAAGGAAGTCACCAACCGCTTCGACTTCAAGGGGTCCGATGCGCGCGTCGAGCAGACCGAGCTCGCGCTAACCGTCTATGCCGACGACGAGTTCAAGCTCGGGCAGGTGCTCGACGTGCTGCGCGGGCGCCTCGCCAAGCGCAACGTCGATGTGCGCGCGCTCGAGCCGGGCGCGATCGAGAAGATCTCGGGCGACAAGGTGAAGCGGACCATCACCGTCAAGGTCGGCGTCCCTCAGGAGAAGAGCAAGCACATCCAGAAGCTGATCAAGGACTCGAAGCTGAAGGTCGCCGCCTCAATCCAGGGTGACGCGGTGCGCATCTCGGGAGCGAAGAAGGATGACCTGCAATCGGCGATCCAGCTCGTGAAACAGTCGGTCAGCGACTTGCCGCTGCAGTTCATCAACTTCCGCGACTAGCTCTTGGACAAGCCCTCGACCCAGCGGTCGTAGATCCGGTTGGCGACCTCGTTCAGGGCGCCAAGGCGCGGCGCCAGCTCGCGTGTGATCTCCTCGGGCGGCTGCACCGCGGGGCTGGAGCGGGCGGCGACGATCTCGTCGTTGCCGCTGGCGAGCCAGCTGCGCACCAGGTCCTCGCTCATCTCGACGTGGCATTGCATGCCGAAGTGCTTGCCGAGCGCAAAGGCCTGGTTCGGGCAATGTGCGTTCTCCATGACGCGCGTCGCGCCCGGCGGGATGGTGAAGGTCTCGCCGTGCCAGTGGAACGAGACGAACGACTGCAGCTTGCCCAGCCATTCGCGTGCCACCTCGTTGTCGGCGACCTGCACCTCGCCCCAGCCGATTTCCTTCACGGGATTCGCGCGTACCGTGCCGCCGAGCGCCTTCGACATCAGCTGGCCGCCAAGGCAGTGGCCGAGCACCGGCACGTCCTTGCGCAGGGCATCACGGATGAGCTCCGCCGCCGGCGCGATCCACGGCAGGTCATCGTTCACGCTCATCGGCCCGCCCATGAAGACCAGCCCCGCGTAGGCGCGCGCGTCGCGCGGCACGCGCGCATTCGCTTCGAGCGACACCAGCTGCCACGCAATCGAGCGCCTTTCCAGGTAAGTGGCAAAATATCCTGGCCCCTCGGTCGGAGAAGCGCGAAAAATAGCGACCGGTTTCATCGATGCGCCATTTTATTTGCCTTTCGCTGCTAACCGTCGCTTGCGTCGCGCATGCGGCCGACGGCGTCGTCGCGCTGATCGGCGTGATCGGCAACAAGGCGGCGGTGCTTTCCCTGGACGGCGGCGATCCCAAGACGGTGAAGCTCGGCCAGACCTGGAACGGCATCAGCGTGCTGGCGGTGGAGAAGGACGGCGCGACCATCGAGTTGAAGGGCGAAAAGCGCCTGCTGCACATCGGCCAGCACTACCGCGCGGCAGCTACAAGCGTGAACCGCGGCTCGGTGGTCCTGTCGGCCGATCCGCGCGGCCACTTCTTCGCTGACGGTGCGGTCAACCGCGTGCCGGTGCGCTTCATGGTCGATACCGGCGCGACGGTGATCGCGCTGCCGCGGCGCGAGGCCGAGCGCCTGGGGCTCGACTATCGCAGCGGCGAGCGCGGCGTGACCAGCACCGCAAACGGGCCGGTCGCGGTCTACCACGTCAAGCTCGACTCGGTGCGCGTGGGCGGCATCGAGATGCACAACGTGGACGCCATGGTCCTCGACGGCGGGCTGGATCTCGCGCTGCTCGGCATGAGCTTCCTCAATCGCGTGCAGATGCAGCGCGATGGCGCGACGATGATCCTGATCCAGCGCTTCTAGGCGCTATTTACCCGGCACGAGCGGGACGAAGCGCACCGGGATGATGTCGCGCTCATCGTGGCCGCCGTCAGCGCGCTTGGTGACCACCTTCAGCTGCTGCACCCAGCCATCGCCGCCGACCGGGATCACCATCCGCCCGCCCGCCTTTAGCTGTGCGACGAGTGCGGACGGCACGCTCGGCGCCGCCGCCGTGACGATGATGCCGTCGAACGGCGCCTTCTCCGGCCAGCCGGCGTAGCCGTCGCCGATGCGCACCTCGACGTTGCGATAGCCGAGCTCGGCAAGGCGCGCGGCGGCGCTGCGGCCGAGATCGGAGACCAGCTCGACGGTGTAGACGTGCTTCACAACTTCGGCGAGTACCGCCGCCTGGTAGCCCGAGCCGGTGCCGACTTCGAGCACGACATCCTGCGGCTCCGGGCGCAGAAGGTCCGTGGAAAGCGCGACGATGTACGGTTGTGAGATGGTCTGGCCGTTGCCGATCGGCAGCGGGTGGTTGCGATAGGCCATGGCCTGCTGGCCCGGAGGCACCAAGCGATGGCGCTCAACTCTTGCGAGCGCCGCGCGCACCGCGGGCGACATCCCCGCAAGGCCGGTCTCGCCGCGGGTCTCGGCGTACATCGCCTCGACCTCGGCGACCATCCGGCTGCGTTGCGCAGCGAAATCCTGAGCGTCGGCCGCGTCGCTCATGCCCAGCAATGAAGCAAGAAGCGCAGCAGCCCCGCGCAGTTACTTCCTCTTGTCTTTTTCAATCAGCGCGTAGGCGCTGTGGTTGTGGATGGATTCGAAGTTCTCCGACTCCACCACGTAGGCATCGACGCGCTCGTCCAGGTTGAGCACGGCGGCCACATCGCGCACCAGGTCCTCGACGAACTTCGGATTATCGTAGGCGCGCTCGGTGACCCACTTCTCGTCCGGGCGCTTGAGCAGCCCGTAGAGCTCGCTCGAGGCCTGCTTCTCGACCAGGTCGACGATCTCCTCGATCCAGACGAAGTCGCTGGTGCGCGCGGTAACCGTCACGTGCGAGCGCTGGTTGTGCGCGCCGCGCTCCGAGATTTTTTTCGAGCAGGGGCAAAGGCTGGTCACGGGCACCAGCACCTTCATGGTGAAGTTCTGCCGGCCCTTGCGGATCACGCCGGTGAAGGTGATGTCGTAGTCCATCAGGCTCTTCACGCCCGAGACTGGCGCCTTCTTCTCGATGAAATAGGGGAAGGACATCTCGATCTTGCCCTCCTCCGCCTCGAGCTTTTCCACCATCTCGCGCAGCATCCGCTGGAAGGTCTCGACCGTGATCTCGCGCTCGTGCGCTTCCAGGATCTCGACGAAGCGGGACATGTGGGTGCCCTTGAAGTGATGCGGCAGGCCCACGTACATGTTGAACATCGCGATCGTGTGCTGCACGCCGCCCGAGCGCTCCATGATGCGCACCGGGTGGCGGATCGCCTTGATGCCGACCTGGTCGATGGCGAGCTTGCGCGAATCGGGGCTCGCCTGCACATCAGGGATATTCGCGGGAATGTTGTGCAGATCGCGCGCTTTCATGGCTCCAATTTTAACATCCCGAGTAATTTAGTCGGGCATTCCGGCCATTGCGTTGGCAATGGAGGCGCGCAGGCCTTCGGCGTCGAGGCCGAGCGATGCCAGCAGCTTGGCCGGGTCGCCGTGGTCGATGAAGCGGTCGGGCAATCCGAGCAGGAGCACGCGCTTTTCCAGCCCTAGTCCCGCCAGCGCCTCGCATACCGCGCTGCCCGCTCCGCCCATCACCTGGTGTTCTTCCACGCTGACGATCAGATGATGCGTCTCGGCCAGCTGTTTCACGAGGTCGAGGTCGAGCGGCTTCACGAAGCGCATGTTGGCCACGGTCGCGTCGAGCGCCTCGCCGGCCTCGAGCGCAGGCTTGAGCATCGCGCCGAAGGCGACGATCGCCACACGCCGGCCGCGCCGGCGAATCTCGCCCTTGCCGACCGGCAGTGGCACGAGCTCGCTGCCGGCCTCACCGAGCGCCGCGCCGCGCGGGTAGCGCACGGCGGCCGGTGAATCGAGCTGCAGGCCCGTGGTGAGCATCTGTCGACACTCCGCCGCATCGGAGGGCGCCATCACGGTGAGGTTCGGCACGGTACGCAGGTAGGCGAAATCGAAGGCGCCGTTATGTGTTGCGCCATCGCCGCCGACCAGTCCGCCGCGGTCGAGCGCGAACAGCACCGGCAGCTTCTGGATGGCGACGTCATGGATCAACTGATCGTAGCCACGCTGCAAGAACGTCGAATAGATCGCCACCACCGGCTTCATCCCCTCGCAGGCAAGGCCGGCGGCAAACGTAACCGCATGCTGCTCGGCGATGCCGACGTCGAAGTAGCGCTCGGGGAAGCGCTCGGAGTACTCGACCATGCCGGAGCCTTCGCGCATCGCCGGCGTGACGGCGACCAGACGCGAATCGCGCGCCGCCATGTCGCAGAGCCACTGACCGAAAATTTGAGAATAGGTCGGGCGCGCCGTGCTTGCCTTCGGCAGGCCTTCGGCCGGGTTGAACTTCCCCGGGCCGTGGTAAGCGATCGGATCGTCCTCGGCGAGCTTGTAGCCCTGCCCTTTGCGCGTGATGACGTGCAGGAACTGCGGGCCCTTCAGCTTCTTGATGTTAGTGAGCGTCGGCACCAGCGCGTCGAGGTCGTGGCCGTCGATCGGGCCGATGTAATTGAAGCCGAATTCCTCGAACAGCGTCGACGGTGTCACCATGCCCTTTACATGCTCCTCGGCGCGCCGGGCCAGCTCCCAGACGCCGACGCGCTTCAGCAGGTGCTCGCTCGCGCGCCGCGCGCTCGAATAGATGCGGCCGGAAAGCAGGCGCGCCAGATAGTTGGTGAGCGCGCCGACCGGCGGCGAGATCGACATCTCGTTGTCGTTCAGGATGACCAGCAGGTCGACGTCCATCGCACCGGCGTTGTTCATCGCCTCGTACGCCATGCCCGCCGACATGGCGCCGTCGCCGATGACCGCGATGCAGCGGCGCTTTTCGCCTTTCGCCTTCGCCGCGACCGCCATGCCGAGCGCCGCCGAGATCGAGGTCGAGGAATGCGCGGTGCCGAAGGTGTCGTACTTCGATTCGGCGCGGCGCGGGAAGCCGGAGATGCCGTCGATCATGCGCAGGCGCGGCATCGCCTCGCGGCGGCCCGTGAGGATCTTGTGCGGATAGGTCTGGTGGCCCACGTCCCAGACGATGCGGTCTTCCGGCGTGTCGAAGACGTAGTGGAGCGCGAGGGTCAGCTCCACGGTGCCGAGATTGGACGAGAGATGGCCGCCGGTCTTCGACACCGACTCGAGCACGAAGGCGCGCAGCTCGTCGGCGCACTGCGCCAGCAGGCGGCGTTCGAGCGAACGCAGCTGCGCTGGATCGTCGATCGTCTTCAGCAGCTCGTACATCCGGGGATTGTAGGGGGCGGCCTCCGAAGGGAGCTCGCCGGTCAGGATAGCCATGGGACCTAGAATTTTCGCAGAACCACGAAGTCCGCGAGCGATGCGAGGCGCGCGCCGCGCTCACCGACCCCGGCGAGCGCTGCATGCGCCTCGCGGCGCAGCTCCTCGGCGAGCTCCCGGGTGCCGGCCACGCCGACGGCCGACACATAGGTCGGCTTGCCCTGCTTCGAGTCCTTGCCGGCGGTCTTGCCGAGGGTCGCCGTGTTGCCCTCGTAGTCAAGAAGGTCGTCCACCACCTGGAAAGCGAGGCCCACTGACTTGGCGTAGCGATCGAGGCCGGCCTGCTGGTGCGCGCCGAGCGGATGTCCGCACGCTGCGCCGATCAGCACCGCGGCGCGGATCAGCGCTCCGGTCTTGTGGATGTGCATCAACTCGAGCTCCGGCAGCGCGAGCTGTTTGCCGGTCGCCTCGAGGTCGATGCTCTGGCCGCCCGCCATGCCGCGCGAGCCCGCCGCCAGCGCGAGGAGCTTCACCATCTCGAGCTGCTCGCGCGGCTCGTCGGCAAGACGGTGCTCCGCGACGAGCTGGAATGCGAGGGTCTGCAGCGCATCGCCGACGAGGAGCGCGGTCGGCTCGTCGTATTCGACGTGTACCGTCGGCTTGCCGCGCCGCAGGACATCGTTGTCCATGCACGGCAGATCGTCATGCACCAGCGAGTACGCATGGATCAGCTCGACCGCGGCGGCGGCAATCTCCAGCCTCGGCGCTTCGGCGCGCGTCACTTCGCCGGCGGCGAAGGCGAGCAACGGCCGCACGCGCTTTCCGGCGCCGAGCGCGGCGTAGCGCATCGCTTCATGCAGGCGCGTCGGCGCGACGTGCGCCGCCGGCAGCAGCCGCGCGAGCACGGCCTCCATGCGAGCCTGCACGTCGCCCATCCAGGCCTGGAAGGCCGTGTCGGTCACTATTCGCCGTTGCCGAGGTCGGTGAGCGGCTTCAGCACTTCGCCTTCCAGGACTTTGACCTGCTCGCGCGCGGCTTCCAGCTGCTGCTGGCAGAAGCGCGCGAGCTCGAGGCCTCGCTTGTGCGTGGCGAGTGCCTGCTCGAGCGAAAGCTCGCCGCCTTCCATGCCGGTGACGATTTTCTCGAGCTCGGCGAGCGCGGCTTCGAATGTGAGCTCGGGCGGCGGCTTGCTCATCGACGAAAGTTATCGGAGGGTTTGCGGGCGGTCAAACGCGCGTTCGGGTAAAATGCAGTGTTTTTAGTCTCTTAGAAGACGAATGTCCAACGTCGCCCGCCTGCGCGAGCTGAAACCCGCGCATTGCCACCTGCCGGTTTCCTGGTACTTCGACCCGGCGATTTTCGAGCTGGAAAAGAAGCTTCTTTTCGAGGCCGGGGCGAATTACGTGGGCCACGAGTTGATGGTGCCCAACGTCGGCGACTATCACACGCTCGAATGGATGAACCACGCCTGGATGCTGGTCCGGAATGCTTCCGGGGTCGAGCTTCTGTCCAATGTCTGCCGCCACCGTCAGGCCATCATGCTGGAGGGCCGCGGCAACGCCGAGAACATCGTCTGCCCGCTGCACCGCTGGACCTACCACCTCAAGGGCGAGCTGCTCGGCGCGCCGCATTTTCCGGAAAGCCCGTGCGTCAAGCTCCGTTCCACGCCGCTTACGAGATGGAACGGGCTGCTCTTCGCCGGGCCGCGCGACCCGCGGCAGGATCTCGCGCGCGTCACCACGATGGCGGACTGGGATTTCTCGGGCTACGTGCTCGATTCGGTGCGCATCGACGAGTACGACATCAACTGGAAGACCTTCGTCGAGACGTATCTCGAGGTCTACCACGTGAACCCGTTCCATCCCGGGCTTGGCAATTTCACCGACTGCAACAATTTCAGCGTCGACTACGGCGACGAGTACTCGGTGCAGATCGTGGCGGCCAAGGCCGGACTGCAGCGTCCGGGCACGCCGGTCTATAAACGCTGGCAGGAGGCTTGCCTTCAGCAGCTCGCGGGCCGCGAGCCCAAGCATGGCGCGCTCTGGGCGAGCTACTTCCCCGGCCTGACGTTCGAGTGGTATCCCAACGTGCTCATCGTCTCCAACCTGATCCCGCGCTCGCCGACCCGAACGACGAACGTCGTCGAGTTCTACTATCCGGAGGAGATCGCCTGCTTCGAGCGCGAGTTCGTCGAAGCGCAACAGGCGGCGTACGTCGAGACCGCGCTGGAAGACGAGGAGATCTGCAAGCGCCTCGATAACGGCCGCCGCGCGCTCTACGAGCAGGGGCTCGACGACCAAGGTCCCTACCAGTCACCGATGGAAGACGCCGAAGTGCACTTCCACGAGTGGCTACATCGCAAGCTTGGCATTTAACACCCTTGTTTCTCCCGCGGAGCTCGCCGCCCATCTGGGCGAGTGGCGCGTTTTCGACTGCCGCCACGACCTCGCGCAGCCCGACCTCGGCGAGCGGCAGTATCGCGAGGCGCATATTCCGGGCGCGCTCTTCGC
>JAEKLK010000237.1 GCA_019509895.1 Betaproteobacteria bacterium
GCATCTCCGTCGCCGGCTCCAAGATCGAGCTCCAGGCCGACCGACGCCCCGGTTCGGTAAGCGTGCGCACCATGGCGAAGCTGCTGCGCCAGATGGGCGTCGAGGCGGCCGCGCCGGCCGGCGGCCGCATGGTGCTCCGCGCGCGCGAGATCAGCGAGCCGACCGCGGGCTACGACCTCGTCAAGACGATGCGCGCCTCGGTGCTGGTACTCGGGCCGCTGCTCGCGCGTTGCGGTCGGGCCCGCGTGTCGCTGCCCGGCGGCTGCGCCATCGGCCTGCGTCCGGTCGACCAGCACGTGAAAGGGCTGCAAGCGATGGGCGCCACCATCGACATCGAGCACGGCTACATGGACGCACATACCCTCAGTGCGGACCGCGGTCTGCGCGGCGCGCGCATCCTCATGGACATGGTCACGGTCACCGGTACCGAGAACCTGATGATGGCTCCAAGGTGCCGGCAGCGACGTGATCCGCATCGAAGGCGTGCGCTCGCTGCATGGCGCCGAGCATACGGTGATGCCCGACCGCATCGAGACCGGTACCTACCTCGTGGCGGCGACCGCCGCCGGCGGCCATGTGCGGCTGCTCGGCGCGGCGTCCGATTGCCTCGATGCCACGCTCGAGAAGCTGCGCGAAGCCGGTGCACGCATCTCCGTCGCCGGCTCCAGGGTAGAGCTCCAGGCCGACCGGCGCCCCGGTTCGGTGAGCGTGCGCACCGCGCCCTATCCCGGTTTCGCCACCGATATGCAGGCGCAGTTCATGGCGCTTGCCGCCATCGCCCAAGGCACCGCCGTCATCACCGAGACCATTTTCGAGAACCGCTTCATGCACGCGCTCGAGCTGCAGCGTCTCGGGGCCGATATCTCGATCCAGGGAAATAGCGCGATGGTGCGCGGTGTCGAGCGGCTGCAGGCCGCAACTGTCATGGCCACGGACCTGCGCGCTTCCGCCGGCCTGGTGATCGCGGGGCTGGTGGCCGAAGGCGAGACGGTGGTGGATCGCATCTACCACTTGGACCGCGGCTACGAGGCGCTCGAGGCCAAGCTCGGCGCGCTTGGCGCTCGCGTCGCCCGTTTCAGCTAAAATCCGCTTCCGAATCAAAGCGCTCGGGCCCTTCGGGGCCCTTTTTATTGGCCCATGCCGCTGAGTTTCGCCCTGTCCAAAGGCCGCATCCTCGAGGAGACGCGCCCGCTGCTCGCGCGCGTCGGCATTCGCCCGAAGGAGGACCCGGAGCGCTCGCGGCGGCTGGTCATCGATACTTCGCGGCGCGACCTGCGGCTCATCATGGTGCGCGCTTCCGACACGCCGACCTATGTGCAGCACGGCGGCGCCGACCTCGGCATCGCCGGACGCGACGTGCTGGTCGAGCATGGCGGCGAAGGCCTGTACCAGCCGGTCGATCTCGGCATCGCGCGCTGCCGAATGGTGGTCGCAGTGCGCAAGGGCTTCGACTACCAAAGCGCGGTCGCGCAGGGCGCGCGGTTGCGCGTGGCGACCAAGTACGTCAACACCACGCGCCAGCACTTCGCCGCCAAGGGCGTGCACGTGGACGTGATCCGGCTCTACGGCTCGATGGAACTTGCGCCGCTCACCGGCCTTGCCGATGCGATCGTCGACCTTGTCGCCACCGGCCGCACGCTGCGCGAAAACGGCCTGGTCGCGGTCGAGGAAATCATCCCGGTGTCGGCCCGGCTGATCGTCAATCAGGCGGCGCTGAAGACCAAGCGCGCGGCGCTGCAGCCGCTGATTGACGCCTTCGCCGAGGCCGCCGCATGAAGCTGCGCCGCCTCAGCACCGCCGACGAGGGCTTTGCCGCCCAGCTGGAAGCGCTTCGCTTCGCTGGCGCACGGGACGATGCGCTCGAGCAGACGGTGCGCGAGATCCTCGCCGACGTGCGCGCGCGCGGCGATGCGGCGCTGCTCGAGTACGCGCGTCGCTTCGATCGCGCGAGCGCCGGCGCGGTGCGCGAGCTCGACGTGACCGCCCGCCTGCGCACCGCGCTCGACGCCCTGGGTTCGGCCGAGCGCGAGGCGCTGCGCGCGGCCCATGAGCGCATACGCGCCTTTCACGAACGGCAGGTGCAGAGCTCGTGGGATTTCCGCGAAGCGGACGGCACGCGGCTCGGCCAGCGGGTGCGCCCGCTCGAGCGCGTGGGCCTCTACGTCCCGGGCGGCAAGGCCGCTTATCCGTCATCGGTGCTGATGAACGCAGTGCCGGCGAAGCTCGCCGGTGTGCGCGAGCTCATCATGGTGAGCCCGAATCCCGATCCCACCGTGATCGCCGCCGGAGCCCTTGCGGGCGTCGACCGTGTCCTCGCGCTGGGGGGCGCCCATGCCGTGGGTGCGCTTGCGTATGGCACCGAATCCATTCCTCGCGTGGACAAGATCGTCGGCCCCGGCAATGTGTACGTCGCGGAGGCGAAGCGCCAGGTGTTCGGCGAAGTCGGTATCGACATGCTCGCCGGTCCCTCGGAGATCTTGGTCATCAGCGATGGCGCAGCGCCGGCCGAGTGGCTCGCCATGGATCTCTTCTCGCAGGCCGAGCACGATGAGGCGGCGCAGGCAGTGCTGCTTTCACCCGACGATCGCCACTTGGACGCTGTGGCAATGGCGATCGAGCGCCTGCTCCCCGCGATGCCGCGCAAGGAGGTCATCGCAGCGTCGCTCGAGAAGCGCGGCGCGCTCATCCGCACGCGCGATCTGGAGGAGGCGTGCGCCATCGCGAACCGCATCGCACCCGAGCACCTCGAGCTGGTCGTGGCCGAGCCCGACCGGTGGCTGGCGCGCATCACGAATGCCGGCGCGATCTTTCTCGGCCGCTACAGCTCGGAGGCGCTCGGCGACTACTGCGCGGGCCCGAACCACGTGCTGCCTACGGCCGGCAGCGCGCGCTTTTCCTCGCCGCTCGGCGTCTACGACTTCCAGAAGCGCACGAGCATCATCGAGGTGTCGCAGGCGGCGGCGGCGCGCTTGGGGCGCGTGGCAGCGACGCTCGCCGATGCCGAAGGCCTGCCCGCACATGCGCGCGCCGCCCGCATGAGGTTCGAATGAAGCCGCAGGATCTGATGCGGCCCGAGATCCTGGCGATGAGCGCCTACGCCGTGCCGCACGCCGCCGGCATGGTGAAGCTCGACGCGATGGAAAACCCGTATTCGCTGCCGCCCGCGCTGCGGCGCGAGCTAGCGGAGCGACTGGCAGGAGTGGAGCTCAACCGCTATCCGGAGCCCAACCCGGCGCGCCTGCGCCAGCTGATCACGAAAAAGATGTGCGTGCCCGCGGGCATGGAGATCCTCCTCGGCAACGGCTCAGACGACCTGATCCAGATCCTGACGCTCGCGCTCTCGCGTCCCGGGGCAGCGCTGATGTACCCGTCGCCCACGTTCGTCATGTACAGCATGAACGCGGCATTCACCGGCATGCGGGCCATCGCGGTGCCGCTGCGCGACGATTTCTCGCTCGACGGGGACGCCTTCATCGCGCGCATGCGCGCCGAGCGGCCCGCGCTCGTGTTTCTCGCCTATCCGAACAATCCGACCGGCGTGCTCTATCCGCGCGAGGAGGTGCTACGCATCATCGCCGCCGCGCCAGGCATCGTCGTGCTGGACGAGGCCTATCACGTTTTCGCCGGCGAAACCTTCATGCAGGAGCTTCCGCGCTTCGCCAATCTGCTCGTGCTGCGCACCGTATCGAAGCTCGGGCTCGCGGGCATCCGCCTCGGCTATCTCGCCGGGCGGCCGGAATGGATCGAGCAGCTGAACAAGGTGCGGCAGGTGTACAACATCAATGTGCTGACCGAGGCGGCGGCCTTTTTCGTGCTCGAGCGGCTCGAGTTGCTCGAGGCCCAGGCGGCGGAGATTCGCGTCGAGCGCGAGCGCCTCGGGGCCGCGCTCGCGGCGCTGCCCGCGGTCACGGTCTTTCCGTCGCGGGCCAACTTCTTTCTGGTGCGGGTCGAGGACGCCGAGCGCACCTTCGATGCGCTCAGCCGCCAGGGCGTGCTCGTGCGCAAGCTGCATCCGGGACTGGCGCAGTGCCTGCGCATCACCGTCGGCACGCCGGAGGAAAACCGTATACTGCTCAAGGCGCTCAAGGAAGCGCTTTGAACCCGATGCGCACCGCCGAAGTCGTCCGCAACACCAAGGAAACGCAGATCCGCGTGCGCGTCGATCTCGACGGCAGCGGCAGGACGCGCCTCGCTACCGGCCTGCCCTTTCTCGAGCACATGCTCGACCAGGTGGCGCGCCATGGCATGCTCGATCTGGAGATCGAAGCCAAGGGCGACCTGCACATCGACGCGCACCACACGGTCGAAGACATCGGCATCACGCTCGGGCAGGCATGCGCGCGCGCCATCGGCGACAAGGCGGGCGTACGCCGCTTCGGCCACGCCTACGTGCCGCTCGACGAGGCGCTCTCGCGCGTGGTGATCGACTTTTCCGGCCGGCCCAGCCTCGAGTACCACGTCAAGTTCACGCGCAGCCTGATCGGCGAGTTCGATGTCGACCTGGTGCACGAATTCTTCCAGGGCTTCGTCAATCACGCGCAGGTGACGCTGCACATCGACAACCTGCGCGGCGACAACGCGCACCACCAGTGCGAGACGATCTTCAAGGCTTTCGCGCGAGCGCTGCGCAGCGCGGTGGAGCGCGATCCGCGCGGACAGGGCACCATTCCTTCCACCAAGGGAGCGCTCTAGCGCCACCGCTGTGCGAATCGCCGTCGTCGATTACGGCATGGGCAACCTGCGCTCGGTGTCGAAAGCGCTGGAGCATGTTGCGCCGCAGGCGCAGGTGCTCGTCACGGCCGAGCCGGAGCTGATCCGCTCGGCCGAGCGTGTCGTCGTTCCGGGACAGGGCGCTTTGCCCGACTGCATGCGCAGTCTCGCGGCGAGCGGTGCGCGCGAGGCGGTGCTGGAGGCACTCGCCAGCAAGCCCTACCTCGGCATCTGCCTGGGGCTGCAGATGCTCTTCGAGCATGGCGACGAAGGCGACACGCCGGGCCTCGCGCTGCTCGCCGGGCAGGTACCGCGCTTTTCAGTGTCCGGGCTGAAAATCCCGCATATGGGCTGGAACGAGGTGCTGCAGGAAAAACCCCACGCTCTCTGGGCCGGGATCGGCGACCGGAGCCGTTTTTACTTCGTGCACAGCTACTACCCCGCCCCCGCGGAGCACGCGCTGAGCGCTGCAAGCTGCGTCTATGGCGCGCCCTTTACCTGCGCAGTCGCCCGGGATAACATCTTTGCGGTACAGTTTCATCCTGAAAAGAGCCAGTCCGCCGGGCTGCAACTCCTCTCCAACTTCATTCGCTGGCGTCCCTGATCTAACACCCGATTGACGGCCTGGTCTGCGCGCCGTGATCCCCAAAGTGTTGCAGTGCTGATCATTCCCGCGATCGACGTGAAGGACGGTCGCTGTGTACGCCTGCAGCAGGGGAAGATGGAGACGGCCACGGTGTTTTCCGACAATCCGGTGCAGATGGCCAAGCACTGGGCAGCGCACGGCGCGCGTCGCCTGCACATCGTCGACCTGAACGGCGCCATCGCCGGCCGGCCAAAGAACGAGAAAGTGATCCGCGAGATGGTGGCCGCGGTCGGCGAGCAGGTGCCGATCCAGGTCGGCGGCGGCATCCGCGACCTCGACACGATCGAGAGCTATCTGGACGCGGGCGTCACCTACATCGTCATCGGCACCGCGGCGGTGAAGAATCCGGGATTTCTTTCCGACGCCTGCTACGCATTTCCGGGACACATCATCGCCGGACTCGACGCCAAGGAGGGCAAGGTGGCGGTCGAAGGTTGGTCCAAGCTCACCGGCCACGACGTGCTCGACCTCGCCAAGAAGTACGAGGACTACGGCATCGAAGCGCTCATCTACACCGACATCGGCCGCGACGGCATGATGAGCGGCATCAACATCGACGCCACGCTGCGTCTGGCGCAGGCAACCAAGACGCCGCTCATCGCTTCGGGTGGCCTGAACAGCGTCGCCGATGTGCAGACCGTATGCACCAAGCTCGCGCCCGAGGGCGTGATCGGCGCCATCGCCGGGCGCGCGCTTTACGAGGGAACGCTGGAGCTCAAGACGGCGCAGGCCGCCGCCGACAAGGCGCTCGGGAAGGCCTGAGCGTGGGTCTCGCCAAGCGTGTGATTCCCTGCCTCGACGTGACCGCCGGCCGGGTCGTGAAAGGCGTCAACTTCGTCGGGCTGCGCGATGCCGGCGACCCCGTGGAAATCGCCGCCCGATACGATAGCGACGGCGCGGACGAGCTGTGCTTTCTCGATATCACCGCGAGCTCGGATGAGCGCGACATCCTGCTGCACGTCATCGAAGCGGTCGCCGCGCAGGTGTTCATCCCGCTTACCGTCGGCGGCGGCGTGCGCAGCGTTGCCGATGTGCGGCGCCTGCTGAATGCCGGCGCCGACAAGGTCTCGATCAACACCGCCGCGGTGCAATCGCCCGAGCTCGTGCGCCAGGCGTCGAGCATCGTCGGCGCGCAGTGCATCGTCGTGGCGATCGACGCCAAGCGCAGCGGCGCGGGCTGGGAGGTCTACACGCACGGCGGACGCCGCGCCACGGGCCTCGACGCGGTGCAGTGGGCGCAACGCATGTCGGCCGCCGGCGCGGGCGAAATCCTGCTGACCAGCATGGACCGCGACGGCACGCGCGACGGCTTCGACGTCGAGCTCACCCGCGCGGTGTCGCGGGCGGTGAGCGTGCCGGTGATCGCCTCCGGCGGCGCCGGCAATCTCGAGCACCTCGCGCAGGGCGTGCTGGAGGGAAGCGCCGATGCCGTGCTGGCGGCCAGCATTTTTCACTTCGGCGAGTACAGCGTGCGCGAAGCCAAGGCGCATATGAAGCGGCGCGGCATCGAGATACGGGAATGAGCTGGCTCGACGAAGTGCCCTGGGGCGCGGACGGGTTGATCGCCGCCGTGGCGCAGGACGCGGCGAGCGGCCGCGTCCTCACGGTCGCGTGGATGAATCGCGAGGCGCTCAAGCAAACCGCCGAGAAAGGCGAGGCGGTGTACTGGTCGCGCTCGCGCCGCAGGCTCTGGCGCAAGGGAGAGGAATCTGGCCACGTGCAGAAGCTGCGCGAGCTGCGCCTGGATTGCGATGCCGATGCGGTGCTGCTGAAGGTCGAGCAGGCCGGTGGCATCGCCTGCCACACGGGGCGCGAGAGCTGCTTCTATCGCAAACTCGAGGACGCGAGCTGGGTGACGACCGATCCGGTGCTCAAGGATCCGGCCGTCATCTACAAGAAATGAAGCCGGGCCTCTACGAGGCGCTGGAGCGCATCGCCGCGACGATCGACCAGCGAAAGGCCGCCGATCCGTCGAAGTCGTACGTCGCCGCGCTTTTCGCCAAGGGCGACGACGCGATGCTGAAGAAGATCGGCGAGGAAGCGACCGAGACTGTGCTCGCGGCGAAGAGCGGCGATCGTCTCGCGCTGGTGCGCGAGACGGCGGACCTCTGGTTTCATTGCCTCGTCGTGCTCGCGCGCCACGGCCTCGGACCCGCCGACGTACTGGCGGAGTTGCATCGCCGCGAGGGCATCTCGGGCGTCGATGAGAAAGCGGGGCGCAAGCCATGAATGACCCGAATTGCATCTTTTGCAATATCGCCAAGGGCCTCATCCCGGCGAAGAAGCTGCACGACGACGAGGACCTGATGGCGTTCCACGACATCCGGCCGCAGGCGCCGGTGCACTTCCTGCTCGTGCCGAAGGCGCACATCGTGTCGCTCTACGAGGCAACCGCTGAGCACCAGGCGGTGTTCGGCAAGATGCTGACGATGACGGGCCGACTGGCGCGCGAGGCGGGCGCGAGCGACGGCTTCCGCACCATCATCAACAACGGCCGAGTGGGACATCAGGAGGTGTATCATGTTCACATGCACGTCCTCGGCGGCCCCGAGCCACTGGGCCCCATGCTCTTGAGGAAGTAAGTCGAGGAAGCAAAGCAAGGAGACACGCAAATGGGTTCCCTCAGCATTTGGCACTGGCTCATCGTCCTGGTGATCGTGATGCTGATCTTCGGTACGAAGAAGCTGCGCAACATCGGCACTGATCTCGGCGGCGCGGTACGCGGCTTCAAGGATGGCATGCGCGAGGGCAGCGACAAGGGCGCCGAGACGGCCCCGGCGGCGCCGCAGGTCACCGGCAAGACCGTCGACGCCGAGGTTCGCTCGAAGACCGAGCACAAGGCCTGAGGATCCGCGCGATCCGGCAAAGGCGCCCGCGGGCGCCTTTTTAGTCTCTAGCAATGTTCGATATCGGTTTCTCGGAGCTGCTGGTCATCGGCGTCGTGGCGCTGATCGTCATCGGGCCGCAGAAGTTGCCGCGCGTCGCGCGCACCGCCGGCCACCTGCTCGGCCGCCTGCAGCGCTATGTCGCTGACGTGAAGGCCGACATCAATCGCGAGATCGAGCTCGAGGAGCTACGCAAGATGCGCGATTCCATGCATCAGGCGGCGAGCGAGATGCAGAAGGCGGCGAGCGACGTGCAGTCCTCGGTCGATAGCGAGCTCGCCAAGACTGCGGACGAGCTCAACAAGGCCGTTGCCGGCGCGCCGCCGCCCGAAGCGCCCGCGGCCGAGGCGCCGAAGCAAGAACCCAAGCAGGCATGACCGATCAGGAAAGTTTCATCTCGCACCTGATCGAGCTGCGCCAGCGGCTCATTCGTGCCGCAGCTGCGGTGCTCGCTCTTTTCGTGCTGCTCTTTGTCTGGCCGGGCTCGGGCACCATCTACGACCTGCTGGCGGCGCCGCTCATGAGCGCCCTGCCCGAAGGCGCGAAGATGATCGCCACCGGCGTGATCACGCCATTCATGGTGCCGGTGAAGGTCACCGCGCTCGCCGCTTTCCTGATCGCCCTGCCATACGTTCTTTACCAGGCGTGGGCGTTCGTCGCCCCCGGCCTCTACGAGCACGAAAGGCGCTTCGCCCTGCCGCTCGTGGTCGCGAGCACGATGCTATTTCTCGCCGGCGTCGGCTTCTGCTACTTCTTCGTTTTCCAGAAGGTGTTCAGCTTCATCCACGGCTTCGCGCCGAAGTCGATCACGCCGGCGCCGGACATCGAGGCCTATTTCAGCTTCGTC
>JAEKLK010000354.1 GCA_019509895.1 Betaproteobacteria bacterium
TGGAGAGCTTCTTGTGGTAGCAGAAGTGAGGCACGTAGACGCCGAGCTTGTTCGCGGCGTCCATCACGGTCGAGCCTTGCGGCACCTCGACCGGCTTGCCGTCGACTTCGACTTTTACGTTCGCCATCAGGCGGCCTCGGCCATGTTGCGCACCACGTGCGGCTCGTGGCGCGCGCCGGAGCGGCCCCAACGCGGTTCTATTTCACCGGCGACGAGACACCGCTTGTGCTGGATGTGTTGCACGAACTCGTCGCGGAAATGCTTGAGGAAGCTCTTCACCGGCAGCGCCGCAGCATCGCCGAGCGCGCAGATGGTGCGTCCGGCGATGTTGTCGGCGACGTTGTCGAGAAGCGCGAGGTCTTCCATGCGCCCCTCGCCGTTCTCGATGCGGTTCACCACGCGATAGAGCCAGCCCGTGCCCTCACGGCACGGCGTGCACTGGCCGCAGGACTCCTCGAAATAGAAGTACGACAGGCGCTCGAGCGCCCGCACCATGCACGTGCGATCGTCCATGACGATGACCGCGCCGGAGCCGAGCATCGAGCCGGCCTTGGCGATCGAGTCGTAGTCCATGTCGGTCTTCATCATGATGTCGGCGGGCAGCACCGGCATCGACGATCCGCCTGGAATTACCGCTTTCAGCTTGCGGCCGGCGGTGACGCCGCCTGCCATTCCGAGCAGCGTCGCGAACGGCGTGCCGAGCTTCACCTCGAAGTTACCCGGCCGCTGCACATGGCCGGTAACCGAGAAGAGCTTGGTGCCGCCGTTGTTCGGCCGCCCGAGCGCGAGGAACGCGTCCGGACCATTGCGCACGATCCAGGGCACCGCGGCGAAGGTCTCGGTGTTGTTGATGGTGGTCGGCTTGCCGTAGAGCCCATAGCTTGCCGGGAAGGGCGGCTTGAAGCGCGGCTGGCCTTTCTTGCCTTCGAGCGAATCGAGCAGCGCGGTCTCCTCGCCGCAGATGTAGGCGCCGTAGCCGGGATGCGCGTACAGCTCGAAGTTGAAGCCCGAGCCCATGATGTTCTGCCCGAGGAAGCCGGCGGCGCGCGCCTCGTCGAGCGCCTGCTCGAACTGCTCGTAGATCTCCCAGACCTCGCCATGGATGTAGTTGTAGCCGGCGGCGCAGCCCATGGCGTAGCCGGCGATGATCATCCCTTCGATCACCGCGTGCGGGTTATAGCGCAGGAGGTCGCGATCCTTGCAGGTGCCGGGCTCGCCTTCATCCGAGTTGCACACCACGTACTTCGGGCCGGCGAACTGGCGCGGCATGAACGACCACTTGAGGCCGGTCGGGAAGCCGGCGCCGCCGCGCCCGCGCAGCGCGGACTTCTTCAGGTCGCCGATGACCAGATTCGGATCGGTCTTTGCTTCGACGATGGCGCGCAGCGCGACATAGCCGTCGCGCTTCTGGTAGTCGGCGAGGCGCCAGTTCGAGCCGTCGAGGCCCGTCATCAGGATGGCGTCGGGTCCGTAATCAAGCATCATTCAGGCTCGCCAGCAGCTGATCGAGCTTCTCGTTGGACATGTAATCGAGCATTTTCTTGTTGTTGACGAGCAGCACCGGCGCCATGGCGCAGGCACCCATGCACTCGCCTTCCTTGAGCGTGAAGCGACCATCGGCGCTGGTCTCGTTGAAATCGATGCCGAGCTTCTCGCGCAGATGATCGGCTGCCGCCAGCGCCCCCTGCAGCCCGCAGGGGAGGCAGGTGCAGAGCGTCAGCTTGTACTTGCCGGTCGGCTGCAGGTTGTACATCGAGTAGAAGGTGGCCACCTCATACACCGCTACCGGCGGCATGCCGAGGTACTCGGCGACCTTGTCCATCGTCTCGGTGGAGAGCCAGCCCTTCTCGTCCTGCGCGATGATCAGAGCGCTCATCACCGCCGAGCGCTTCTGCTCAGGCGGATATTTCGCGACCTCGCGGTCGATCCTCTGCAGCGATTCAGCGGACAACATAGGAAATGGTGACTGTCACCATTTTGTCGGTGGAGCGCATCAGGCTTCGCCCTTCCAGTAGTCGACGTTGCCCGACGCCGCTTCCGTCGAGTGCCGCCACTTGCCGTCATAGGCGATGATTTTTCCGGAATCGGGGTACTCGCATATTTCCGGATCGGTCATCGTGCTGTTTCGGCGCCGTAACGCAGCGTGCCCGTGCCGGACACGATGAAGAACATCTCCTCCTGGGCGCGATGGCTGTGGAATGGGCAGGCGCGCTTGCCTGGCGGCACGATGTCGTAGGAATAGCCGAGATCGCGCGCGCCGAGGAGCGGACCGATGCGCGCGCCGCGCGAGGCGAACGGCTCGCCTTTGGCGAAGACCTCGAGCTTCAGCTCGTCGAGATTGATGACGTTCTTCACTCGGAGAAAATGGTGACTGTCACCCTTTAGCGGTCAACTTCACCGAACACGATGTCCTGCGTGCCGATGATGGCGACGGCGTCGGCAATCCTGTGGCCGCGCGCCATCTCGTCGAGCGCCGAAAGGTGGGCGAACCCCGGCGCCCGCAGCTTCAGACGGTAGGGCTTGTTGGCGCCATCCGAGATCAGGTAGACGCCGAATTCGCCCTTGGGCGCCTCGATGGCGGCATAGACCTCGCCTTCAGGCACGTGCATGCCCTCGGTGACCAGCTTGAAATGGTGGATCAGCTGCTCCATGCCGAACTTCATCTCGGCGCGCGTCGGCGGGGCGATCTTATGGTCGTCGACCATCACCGGGCCGGGATTCTTGCGTAGCCAATCGATGCACTGCTTGACGATGCGATTGGACTGCCGGAACTCCTCCATGCGCACGAGGTAGCGGTCGTAGCAGTCGCCGTTCCTGCCCACCGGCACGTCGAAGTCCATGCGTTCGTAGACCGCATAGGGCTGCTTCTTGCGCAAATCCCACTCGACGCCGGAGCCGCGCAGCATCGCCCCCGTGAAGCCGAGCGCGAGCGCCCGCTCGGCCGAGACGACGCCGATGCCCACGGTGCGCTGCTTCCAGATGCGGTTATCGGTGAGTAGCGTCTCATAATCGTCGACGTACTTCGGAAAGCGCTCGGTGAAGTCCTCCAGGAAATCGAGCAGCGAGCCCTGCCGGTTGGTGTTCAGCGAGCGCACGTCCTTCTCGTTCTTCCACTTCGACGCCTGGTACTGCGGCATGCGATCCGGCAGGTCCCGGTACACGCCGCCCGGCCGGTAGTACGCCGCGTGCATGCGCGCGCCGGAGACCGCCTCGTACGCGTCCATCAGGTCCTCGCGCTCGCGGAAGCAGTAGAGGAAGACCGTCATCGCGCCGATGTCGAGCGCGTGCGCGCCCAGCCACAGCTCGTGGTTGAGGATGCGGGTCACCTCGTCGAACATCGTGCGGATGTACTTCGCCCGCTCCGGGATCTCGATGCCGAGGAGCTTCTCGATCGCCATCACGTACGCATGCTCATTGCACATCATCGAAACGTAGTCGAGCCGGTCCATGTACGGCACGGACTGGAGGAACGTCTTGTGCTCGGCGAGCTTCTCGGTTGCCCGGTGCAGGAGGCCGATGTGCGGATCGGCGCGCTGGATCACCTCGCCGTCGAGCTCGAGCACCAGGCGCAGCACGCCATGGGCCGCGGGGTGCTGGGGGCCGAAGTTCAGCGTGTAGTTGCGGATTTCAGCCACGCTTGCGCTCAAGCTCCTCGGCGTAGTTCGGCTCGCGCACGATGCGCGGCGTCACTTCGCGTGGGTCGATCGTCACCGGCTGGTAGACCACGCGCTTCTGCTCCGGGTCGTAGCGCATCTCGACGTAGCCCGAGAGCGGGAAGTCCTTGCGGAACGGATGGCCGACGAAGCCATAGTCGGTGAGGATGCGGCGCAGGTCCTGATGTCCGTCTAACACGATGCCGAAGAAGTCGAACGCCTCGCGCTCGTACCAGTTCGCCGAGGGCCACAGCTCCACGAGCGATGCAAGCACCGGGAATTCGTCGTCGGGGCAAAAGGCTCGCAGCCGCAGGCGCACGTTCCGGCGGACGGAAAGGAGATGCACCACCGCGGCGAAGCGCGCGCCTTCGCGCGGCCGGTCGCCGTAGGCGGCGTAATCTACGCCGCAGAGATCCGAGAGCTGCTCGAAGCCGAGCTGGTCGCGCAGTTGGGTAGCCGCAGCGAGATATTCGCCGCCCTGCACTTCGATGGTGATCTCGCCCAGGCGCTCGTGCGGCCGGAAGCCGGCCGCCGTCAGGTCGTCGTGCAGCTTCTGCAACCGCGGCGTCATCGGGCGATGGTGTTGGTGCGCTTGATCTTGTTCTGCAGCTGCACGATGCCGTAGAGCAAAGCTTCCGCCGTCGGCGGGCAGCCGGGTACGTAAATGTCGACCGGCACGATGCGGTCGCAGCCACGCACCACCGAGTAGGAGTAGTGGTAGTAGCCGCCGCCGTTGGCACACGAGCCCATCGAAATCACCCAGCGCGGCTCGGCCATCTGGTCGTACACCTTGCGCAGCGCCGGTGCCATCTTGTTGCACAGCGTGCCGGCGACGATCATGACGTCGGACTGCCGTGGGCTCGGGCGGAACACCACGCCGAAACGATCGAGGTCATAGCGCGCGGCGCCGGCGTGCATCATCTCCACGGCGCAGCAGGCGAGGCCGAAGGTCATCGGCCAGAGCGACCCGGTGCGCGTCCAGTTGATGACCTTGTCGAGCGTCGTGGTCGCGAAGCCCTGCTGCAGGAC
>JAEKLK010000166.1 GCA_019509895.1 Betaproteobacteria bacterium
CACAGGGCCAGGGCCAGCTTTCGGCGAGCGGCACGCTGCCCATGTCGGGCGTTGCGGCGCAGCCGCCGGGACGCTACGCGGTCAAGTTCAACATCGCCGAGCGCGACCGCAATCAGTTTCTCGCCGCCGGCGCCGCCGGCCACGCCGCGATCTATACCGAGAACCTGCACGCGGTGCACATCCTGCGCAAGATCATCCTGAGGGTCGGCTCGTACCTCGGCTACCTCATCCTCAAGCTGCACTGAGCCGGATGCGCGCATTCCATTGGCTCTTCCTGCTCGGGATCGCCGGTTGCGCGCTGAAAGCGCCGCCGGCGCACGACGAGCTGGCGCAGCAGGCCGTCCCGAACCTGAAGGTGCCGCCACAGTGGGCAGAACCGGTGGCCGCCGCCGGCGAGGTCGGCAACGGCTGGCTCGGCTCGTTCAACGATCCGCAGCTGGAAGCGCTAGTACGCGAGGCGCTCGAGTTCAACCCGGACCTGCGCGTGGCCGCTGCGCGCGTCGAGCAGGCGGCCGGATACGTGAAGCTTGCCGGCGCCACGCTCTATCCGCAGGTGAGCGCGCTCGCACGCGGCGGCGGCGCGCTCTCGGGCGATTCGAGCGGCCTGCAGGGCGCAGGCATTTTCGCCAACTGGGAGCTCGACCTCTGGGGCCGCGTGCGTTCCGGCCGCGAGGCGGCACGCCGGCAGCACGCCTCGGCGGCGCTCGATGCCGAATACGCACGCCAGTCGATCGCCGCGCTCGCCGCGAAGAGCTGGTTCCTCGCCACGGAGGCGCGGCTGCAGAAGGCGATCGCGGAAGAGATGGCGGCGTCCTCCGAGCGAAGCCTGGGCCTCGCGCGCGACCGCCTGCGCGTCGGCCGCGGCGACGAAAGCGATGTCCTCGAGTCGCTCGCCGGGCGCTATCCGGCCGGCGCGGCGGAAGTCCCGGCGCAGCTGGCGCCGATGCCCGGCCCGGTGCCCGTCGGCATGCCTTCCGAGCTGCTCGAGCGCCGGCCCGATGTGGTGGCCGCGGAGCGCCGCGTCGCCGTCGCGTTCTACGGCATCGAGGAAGCAAAGGCGGCGCGCCTGCCGCGCATTTCGCTCACCGCCGCGGTGAGCAGCATCTCGAGCGAGCTCTTCGTGCTCCAGCAGCGCGACAACCCTGTATGGAGCGCCGGCGCGGCGATCAACCTGCCGATTTACCTCGGGGGTCAGCTGCAATCGCAGATCGAGATCCGTACCGCGGAGCAGAAGCAGGCGGTGGCCGAATATGCGCGCGTCGGCGCACGCGCCTTCTCGGAAGTGGAGAGCGCGCTGTCCGCGGGCTTCGCGCTGGAAGACCGCGAGGCGATTCTCAAGGAAGCAGTGGCCGACAACAGCCGCGCGCTCGAGTTCACCAACGTGCGCTACCGCGTCGGCGTCGGCGACCTGCGGGCCGTGCAGCAGCAGAGCCTCGCGCTCAGCGCCGCGCGCACGGCGCTCCTGCGCGTGCAGGCCGAGCGCCTGGTGCAGCGCGTGAACCTGCACCTCGCCCTGGGCGGCAGCTTCGAGGCGCGGCAGTGAACTGGCTCCTCGTCTTCATCCCCATTGCGCTGGTCCTCGACTGGACCCATGCGACCGAGCCGTGGATCTTCTTCGCCGCGGCGCTTGCCATCGTGCCGATCGCGGCGCTGATCGTGCGCTCGACCGAGCAGGTGGCGACCTACACGGGCCCGACCATCGGCGGGCTGCTGAACGCCAGCTTCGGCAACGCGCCCGAGCTGATCGTGGCGCTGGTCGCGCTGCGCGCCGGTCTCCTGGACATGGTGCGCGCCTCGCTCATCGGCGGCATCCTCGCCAACCTGCTGCTCGCCCTCGGCCTTGCTTTCCTCGCCGGCGGCCTGCGCTATCACACCCAGACCTACAACGCCGGCGCGGCGCGCCTTTACGGCTCGATGATGCTGATCGCGTCGTTCTCGCTCATCGTGCCGAGCGCTTTCAGCCGCTTCCTCGCGCCCGAGAGCACCGTGCGCGCCGAGGCGCTGCTCAATTTCGGCCTCGCCCTGGTGCTGCTTGCGGCGTACGCGCTCTACCTGCTCTTCCAGCTTAAGACCCATCCCGACGAGTTCGTGGGCGCGCCCGGAGCGCTGTCCGACGAGCAGCCCGAGGCGCACGGACCGCGCTGGAGCCTGCCGCGGGGAATTACGAGCCTGATCGTCGCCTCGGTTGTGGCAGCCTTCATGAGCGAGATCCTGGTCGGCGCGGCGCAGGGCACGGGCGAAGCCCTTGGCATGTCCGAGATCTTCATCGGCGTGGTGTTCCTCGCCATCGTCGGCGGCGCCGCCGGCCCGCCTGCGGCGGTGGTGATGGCATTGCGCAACAAGATGGATCTGTCGCTCGGTATCGCGCTCGGCGCCGCGATCCAGATCGCACTGTTCGTCGCGCCGGTGCTGGTGCTGGCGAGCTACTTCATCGCGCCCGAGCCGCTCGAGCTCTCGTTCACGCGTGCCGAGGTCGGCGCGCTCTTCATGGGCGCACTGATTGGCGCCGTGGTCGCGGGCGACGGCCGCTCCAATTGGTACAAGGGCGTCCAGCTCGTCGCCGTCTATCTGATCATCGCCCTCATGTTCTATTTCATCCCGGGAGCCGCATGAACGCACGGATATTCGCCTTTGCCTGTCTCGTGCTGGTGCCGTTCGCGGCCGGGGCGCAGGCGGAGGAGCACTGGACGTTCTCAGTGACACCGTATATCTGGCTGCCCAACGTAAACGGCACGTTGAAGTACAACCCGCCGCCGAGCGGCGGCGCGCCGGAGGTCGATACCGGGCCGAACAACTATCTCCAGAACCTCAGCTTCGCGCTCATGCTTTCGGGCGAAGCGCGCAAGGGCCGCTGGTCGATCGTGAGCGATCTCATCTATCTCAAGTTCGACAAGGAAAAGAGCAACGTAAGAGACGTGGACTTCGGCGGCTCGCGCGTCAATACCAGCGCCGACGTCGGCACCCGCTCGTCGCTCAAGGGATTGGAGTGGACGATTGCCGGCGCCTACACGATGGTGCAGTCGCCGCGCTATACGCTCGAGGGGCTCGGCGGCCTGCGCTACTTCCACGTCGAGGCGAGCTCCGACTGGCAGCTCGCCGCGACGATAAGCGCGCCGGGCGGCGCGCAGACCCTGCCGGCCTCGGGCAACGGCTCCCGCAGCACCGACCTCGTGGACGGCATCGTCGGCGTGCGCGGCCGCATCCGCTGGGGCGAGACGCCGTGGTTCTCGCCGTACTACCTCGATGTCGGCACCGGCGCCTCGACCCTCACCTGGCAGAGCGTCATCGGCATCGGTTATGGCTTCAAGTGGGGCGACGTTCTGCTTGCGTACCGGACGCTCTACTACGACCAGAAGGACGACAAGCTGCTGCAGGACTTCCGATTCAGCGGGCCAACGCTGGGCGCGACGTTTCGCTTCTAGGGGAACCGACCATGAAAAACCTGTCCATCTTCGCCACCGCAGCGCTCGCCGGCGCCATCAGCGCGGGTTGCCAGTCGCCGCCCAGCCGTGCCGAGCGTCCGCAGGGTGAGCTGTTCGCCGCGCGCGACGCGGAGAACGCCGGGCGCGCGAGCGACTTCAATGTGCTCATGGGGGGGTTCATCCAACGCGCACACGACAAGACGACGGTTACGAAGGCGGGCAACCCGAAGCCGCCAACGCTCGATCTGCTCATCGTCTCCGGCGGCGGCGACTGGGGCGCTTTCGGCGCCGG
The DNA here is from genome assembly GCA_019509895.1 of Betaproteobacteria bacterium. Classification (GTDB taxonomy): domain Bacteria; phylum Pseudomonadota; class Gammaproteobacteria; order Burkholderiales; family SG8-39; genus SCGC-AG-212-J23. The sequence goes on from JAEKLK010000166.1 coordinate 3,715, forward strand.
CGTGCTGAAGGGCTGGGGCCGCGTCAAGGGCGACATGGCGCGCCCGAGTTTCGATGTCGTGACCGGTGTGAGCACCGGCGCGTTGATCGCGCCCTTCGCTTTCCTCGGTGACGATGCGTCGATCGAACGCGTGGTCAATATCTACCGCCATCCCCGCGAGGGACTGGTGAAATCGCGCGGACTGGTGTTCTTCCTGCCGAACAACCCGTCCTTCTACACGCTCCCCGGGCTCGAGGACGAGATGCGCGAAAAGCTCGACCGTCCGCTACTCGAGCGCATCGTCGCCGAAAGCGGCAACGGCCGGAGCCTGCTCGTCAACACGACCAACATCGACCTGGGCGAGATGCGGGCGTGGGACGTGGTCGCCGAGACCAAGGGCGCGCTGGCCGCGAACGATCCGCAGCGGGTCTACTCGGTGCTTCTGGCGAGCGCCGGCATACCGGCGATCTTTCCGGCGCGCGAGATCGGCCAGTACCTGTACGTCGACGGCGCGATCACCGGCAACATCCTGTACGGCGGGCGCGCGAAGGAGGAAGACAGCTTTTTCGCCCGCTGGCGCGCCGCGTACCCGAAGGTGACGCCGCCGCGCCTGCGCTACTGGGTGATCTTCAACAACCAGTTCCGCTTCCCGCCGCAGATGACACAGGAGCGCTGGCCCGACCTCATGAGCCGCGCCACGATCATGTCGACACAAACCTCGACGACGAACTCGATACGGCACCTCTATGCCCTCGCCGAGGTGGCGCGGCTCAAGTACGGCGTGGAGGTACAGGTGCGGGTCATGTCCGTGCCCGATTCCTTCGTGCCCTCCAAGCCCGGCTCGTTCGTGGCGGAGGTGATGAATGAGCTCGCCGACATCGGCGAGCAGATGGGCGCCGATCCGGCGAGCTGGCGCACCGAAGCGCCATGAAGTCTTCAACAACTCACAAGGAGAAAACCATGCGCATGATCCTCGTACCTGTCGCAATCGCAGTGCTCGCGGCGCTTCCGGCGGCCGCACAAACGCAGAAGCCGGATATGAAGGGCGGCGCCGTCGTCACCAGCGTGCCGGGCAAGGCGAGCGCCACCGCCGCCGCGGAACTCTCGGCGCAGGTCGTGGCGATCGAGAAGAAGAGCCGCACCATCTCGCTCAAGGGCCCCAAGGGCAAGGTCGTGGATATCGTCGCCGGCGACGACGTGAAGAACTTCGACCAGATCAAGGTCGGCGACTTCCTCATGGTTCGCTATGTGCAATCGCTCGCGCTCGAGCTGCAGAAGGCGAAGAGCGGCATGAGCGGCATCTCGGCCACCGACACGGTGGTGAAGGCCGAGCCCGGCCAGCGCCCGGCGGTGGCCGGCGGGCGCGAGGTGAGCGCGATTGCCAAGGTGACGGCGATTGACCAGAAGGCGAAGACCATGTCGCTCACCGGTCCGCGCGGCAATGTTGTGACCCTCGATGTCCAGAACCCCGACCAGTTCAAGGTCGTGAAGATGGGCGACGAGGTGCTGGTGACCTATACCGAGGCGGTGGCGGTGTCGATCGAGCCGGCGAAGAAGCCGGCAGCGAAGAAAGAGGCCAAAAAGTAGGCCCCGACCTGCAAGCCCGCCAGGGCGACCTGGCGCGGGTCGTGCTCGCCGTGCTGTTCATCGGCGGGCTGATGCTCGCGTCGTTCTGGATCCTGCGGCCGTTCCTCGGCGCGCTGGTCTGGGGGGTGATGATCGTCATCCCGACCTGGCCGCTGATGCTGCGCGCCGAGCGGATGTGCGGCGGCCGCCGATGGGCGGCCGTCGGGCTGATGTCGGCGGTGCTGCTCGCGCTCTTCGTGGTGCCGGTATTCGCGGCCATCGGCACGTTGGTGGCCAACACCGACGAGATCCGCGGCTGGGTGCAGCGGCTCGAGACGCTGCGGCTACCGCCGCCGCCCGGCTGGGTCGAGAACCTGCCGCTGGTGGGCGGACGCGCGGCTGCCACGTGGCGCGGGCTCGCCGACGAGGCGCTCGGCGTGAAGCTCGCGCCTTACGCAAACGATGTCGCGCACTGGGTCCTCGCGCAGATGGGCAGCCTGGGCGCCCTGTCGCTGCAGTTCCTGCTGACGGTGATCGCAGCGGCGGTGCTCTATGCGAACGGCGAGTACGCCGCGCGCACGGCGCAGCGCTTCGGCGCGCGCCTGGCGGGCGAGCACGGCGCCGGGGCAGTGCGCCTCTCGGGGCAGGCGATCCGCGCGGTCGCGCTCGGCGTCGTGGTGACCGCGCTCCTGCAGGCGCTGGTCGGCGGCATCGGCCTCTTCATTGCCGGCGTGCCGTTCGCCACGATCCTGACGGCGCTCATCTTCCTGCTCGCCATCGCCCAGATCGGCGGCGCGCCGGTGCTGATCGTGCCGATCGTCTGGCTCTACTGGAGCGGCTCGCCGGGCTGGGGGACGTTCCTGCTCGCCGTCGGACTGCTCACCGCGACCATCGATAACGTCGTGCGGCCGATCCTGATCAAGCGCGGCGCCGATCTGCCGCTGCTCCTCATCTTCTCCGGCGTGATCGGCGGGCTGGTGGCCTTCGGCCTGATCGGCATCTTCGTCGGGCCGGTGATCCTGGCGGTGGCCTACACGCTTCTGCAGGCCTGGATGGGCAAAGACCCGGGGAGAGACGCATGCGCATCGTGATCGGCAACCTGCCGGACGACGTGACCGAAGACAGCATCAAGGAGGCGCTCAAGCCTTTTGCGCCGGTCGAGCAGATCAAGCTCGTGAAGGAAAGCGGCGCGCCCACGGCGCTCATCGAAACGCCGATGGGCCGGCTGCAGGCCGAGGCGCTCGCCAAGCGCATCAGCGGCCGCCTCTACCAGGGCCGTGCGCTCAACGCCTGGGTGCCGTCCAAGGACTGGTAGCCGCATGGCGCTTTTCGACCGTCTCGCAGCCGCGCTCTTCGGCTCGCAGCCGTCTGCGGACGCCGGGCTCATCGCGCAGACGACTGAGGCGATCGTCGATGCGGTCGAGCCGAAGGTGCGCATGCATTCGCGCTATCGCCAGAAGCTCGAGCCTCACATCCGTCAGAGTATCGAGCACCTGCGAGCGCTCGTGCGCGAGCCGCTCGAGCCGGTGCTGGTTTCGCGCGCGGCGTGGGCGAGCGACCCGCGGGTCAATGCCTTCTTCGCCACGGCGGACGATGTGCGCGCCAGCCTCGGGCGCAGCCACGAGCTGCGCAGCTTCTTCGACCAGCCGGCGAATGCCGCTGTCCAGGAAGCCTATGCGCTCCTCGGGATGAAGAAGGAAGAGCGCTCAGTGCTCGGCATGGAGGTGCAGGGCGACGCCGTGCAGCGGGAAGTCGCGCAAACGCAGGTGTCCTTCTCCGGGCACCGCATCATCGCGCCCACCACCACGCTCGCCGACACTCGCCTGGAGATCGGTCGGCGCATCCTGCTGCGCTTGGCGCAGGTTTCGCTCGCGCGCATCCTCGCCGCGGACGCCAAGGCTTCGGAGCTGCAGAGCCGCAAGTCCTATCTCGGCGCGCGCATGCGTCTGCTGCGCCTCGCCCAAGACGGCATGGAGGGCATCGTCAAGGACCGCGCGACCATCGCCGGCGAGATGAAGGCCGTCGAGCGCGAGCTCACGCAGACGGTGGAGGGCTACATCGCGGCCAAGGCCAGCGCGGCGACGCTCGAGGGATACCTGCAGCACATCGCGGACGTGTTCTCGCGCCCGGAGGAGCACGTCGCGCTCGGCAGAACGCCTTTGCGCGTCAGCCGCCTGGGTGTGCGGGTGGACAGCAATCACGCCGGACCGGTGAACGAGCTCGCGCTCGCGGAGCTCTCAATGGGCGAATTTCGCGCCGCCATCGCCATCGTGCGCTGTCCGCGCGCCGAGCTGCTGTCGAAGGAAGAGCTGATCGCGCAGGCCGAGCGATCCCTGTAACGCATTTCCAGCAAGGCAAGCCGCCATGACCCCACTTTCGTCCAAGATCTCGCAGGTTTTGCAGAAGCGCCTGGAGATCGCGCAGAAGCAGCTCAACGAGCGGGTGCAATCGGCATTCGCGAACAGTGTCCCGAGTGCGGCGACGCCGTGGGACTTCTGGAGCGGCGGCGCCCGCTACGCGATCGACTTCGCGCAGCGCAGCGTCCTTTTCTGGGACACGATGCGAAAGCGCGGCAACCAGTTTCTCGAGCGCGAGCGCCAGGGGCTGCCGCCGGTACTGCACTTCGACTACGAGATGGTGCTCGACGGCCGGAAGCTCGATCGGCCGGTGAACTATGCGCTGGTGCGCATCCTGCCGCCCGAAGGCGTGACGGTGGACGCGGCGCGCCGGCCCTACGTGATCATCGATCCGCGCGCCGGCCACGGTCCGGGCATCGGCGGATTCAAGGACGACTCGCAGGTCGGCGTGGCGCTGCGCGAAGGCCATCCGGTGTACTTCGTCATCTTCTTTCCCGAGCCGCAGCCCGGCCAGACGCTGATGGATGTCTGTACCGCAGAGCGGGACTTCGTGCGGCGCGTGCGCGCGCTGCATCCGGATGCATCGAAGCCGGCGATCGTCGGCAACTGCCAGGGCGGCTGGGCGGCGATGATGCTCGCGTCTTCGAACCCTGAGGACACCGGCCCGATCGTCATCAATGGCGCACCCATGTCCTACTGGGGCGGCGCGTGGGAGGAAGGCGCCGGCGACAACCCGATGCGCTATGCCGGCGGGCTGATGGGCGGTACCTGGCTCGCCTCGTTAACGTCAGATCTCGGCGCCGGCAAGTTCGACGGCGCCTGGCTGGTGCAGAACTTCGAGAACCTGAATCCCGCGAACACCTTCTGGGACAAGTACTACCACGTGTTCGCGAATGCCGACACGGAGCCGCCGCGCTTCCTCGATTTCGAGCGCTGGTGGGGCGGCTTCTACCTGATGAACCGCGAGGAGATCGAATGGATCACCAAGAATCTCTTCGTCGGCAACCGGCTGTGGAAAGACGGCCAGTTTGACCTGCGCGAGATCCGCTCGCCGATCGTGCTGTTCGCCTCGCTGGGAGACAACATCACGCCGCCGGAGCAGGCCTTCAACTGGGTGGCGGATGTCTACGGCTCGACCGACGAGGTCAAGGCCCGCGGCCAGGTGATCGTCGGCCTGGTGCACCAGGACATCGGCCACCTGGGCATCTTCGTCTCCGGCAAGGTGGCGAAGAAGGAGCACTCGCAGATCGTCTCGGTGCTGAAGTCCATCGAGTCGCTGGCACCGGGGCTCTACGCCATGAGCGTCGAACAGACGAAGGACGGCTATGCCGTCACCTTCACCGAGCGGCGGCTCGAGGAAGTCGCCGAGCGACTCAACCGCTTCAAGCGCGCGGACGAGAAGCCGTTCGAAGCCGTGGCGGCGGTATCGGAATTCAACCAGCGCGCCTACGAGGTTTTCGCGCGGCCGATGGTGCAGGCGCTCGCCAGCGAGCAGGGGGCAAAGCTCGGGCGCGATTTCCATCCGCTTCGCTTCCAGCGCTGGTTTCTCTCCGACCTGAATCCATGGCTGGCGTGGCTCGCCCCCGCTGCCGAGATGGTCAAGGCGCACCGTCAGGCGCTCCCGGCCGATGACCCGGCGCGTAAGGCCGAAAAGACGTTTGCCGAGCTCGTAAGTGCCGGGATGGATTACCAGCGCGCCGTGCGCGACGCGCTGAGCGAAGCGGCGTTCTTCCAGATCTACGGCAACCTCTTCGCCCTCGATGTCGGCGCCGGCGAGGCGCAGAGCGGCCCTGCAGCGGCCGATCTCCTCGAAGCGACGCTGCCGGCGGCGGGGCAGGGCGGCTACCCGGAGGCCTTGGCGCGCGTCGCGTTCCTGCTGGCGCGCAAAGGCGAGCCGCTGCCGCTTTCGCGCCTTGAGCTGAAGCAGGAGCTGATGCGCGACTATGCCGCGTTCATTCCCGATCTGCCGCGCGACCAGGCGCGCCGGATCCGCGGCGCGCAGGAAGTGCTCGTGCGCCGCGACCGCGAAAAGGCGCTGGCCACGCTTCCCGAACTGCTGGCACAGGCGGCGGATCGCCAGCGGCTTTTGACGCTGCTCGAGCGGTTGCTCGCCGATGCGCGCGTCCAGGGCGAAGGACCCAGCGAGGAGCAGCTCGCCATGCTGGCGCGCATCCGCGCCGTGCTCGCGTCGCCGGCGTCGCGCCGGCCGCAGCCGCTGGTCGCATAGGAAAGAAAGGACCGCCATGGAACGCAAGCACGAAAAATACGATCGGCTGCTCGATCGCGCAAAGGCGTACCCACCCGTGCCCACCGCCGTGGCCCATCCGTGCGACGAATCGTCGCTCGCGGGCGCCGTCGATGCCGCAAAGCTCGGACTGATCAAGCCGATCCTGGTCGGACCGAAGGCGCGCATCGGCGCCGCCGCCGAGAAAAGCCGCATCAACATCTCCGGCTTCGAGCTCGTCGATGCCGAGCACAGCCACGACTCGGCCGCCAAGGCGGTCGCGCTGGTGCGCGAGGGCCGGGCCGAATGCCTGATGAAGGGCAGCTTGCATACCGACGAGCTGATGGGCGCCGTGGTGTCGCGCGAAGGCGGCCTGCGCACCGCGCGGCGCATCAGCCATGCGTTCGTCATGGATGTGCCGACCTACTCGGAGGTGCTGATCATCTCCGACGCCGCGGTCAACATCGCGCCCTCGTTGCGCGACAAGATCGACATCGTGCAGAACGCGATCGACCTCGCGCGCTCGCTCGGCATGAAAGAGGTGCGCGTCGCGATCCTGTCGGCGATGGAGACCGTCAATCCGGACGTGCCCTCGACCATCGAGGCGGCGGCACTGTGCAAGATGGCCGACCGCGGCCAGATCACCGGCGCGCTCCTCGACGGGCCGCTCGCGCTCGACAACGCGATCAACCTGCGCGCGGCGCAGATCAAACAGATCACCTCGGGGGTCGCCGGACGCGCCAACGTGCTGATCGTGCCGGACCTCGAGGCGGGCAACATGCTCGCCAAGAGCCTCACCTTCATGGCGCAGGCGGACGCCGCCGGCATCGTGCTCGGCGCGCGCGTGCCGATCATCCTCACGAGCCGCGCCGATTCGGTGACCACGCGCCTTGCTTCGTGCGCCATCGCCTCGCTCGTGGCGCAGTCGCGGCGTGCGCAGCCCTCGAAGGTCGCCGCCTGAGGACCGCAATGGACGCGATCGCCGTCCTCAACGCCGGCTCATCCAGCATCAAGTTCTCGCTCTTCGCGCTCGGCGGCGAAGCGCTCGACCTGGAGCTGCGCGGCCAGGTCGAAGGCATCTACACAGCGCCGCGTTTCATCGGGCGCGACGCCTTGGGCAAGACGCTCGCCGAGGAACGCTGGCCGGAGGGCACGAAGCTCGGTCACGCCAGCGCGCTCGACCACATCATCGCCTTCGTGCGCGAGCGCCTGGCGGGCCGGCGCCTCGCCGGCATCGGACATCGGGTGGTGCACGGCGGCATGGAGTACACGCAGCCGGTGCGCATGAATGCCGCGGCGTTGGACGCGCTCGAGAAGTTCGTGCCGCTCGCGCCGCTGCACCAGCCGCACAACCTCGCGCCTATCCGGCTCCTGCTGGAGCGGCTGCCGGAGCTGCCGCAGGTGGCATGCTTCGACACGTCGTTCCATCGCAGCAATCCGGAAATCGCGCAGATGTTCGCGCTGCCCGCGGCGCTGCACGACGAAGGTGTGCGCCGCTACGGCTTCCATGGCCTGTCGTACGAGTATGTCGCTTCGCAGCTGCCGTCGCTCGACGCGCGGGCGGCGCAGGGCCGCACGGTGGTCCTGCATCTGGGCAATGGCTCGAGCATGTGCGCGCTTAGCGCCGGCAAGAGCGTGGCGAGCACCATGGGCTTCACCGCGGTTGACGGACTGCCGATGGGCACGCGCTGCGGCGCGCTCGACCCCGGCGTGGTCCTCTACCTCATGGACCGGCACGGCATGGACGTGCGCGCAGTGGAGAAGCTGATCTACAACCAGTCCGGGCTGCTCGGCGTTTCAGGCATCTCGAGCGACATGCGTGCGCTGCTTGCGAGCAGCGAGCCGCGCGCGAAGCTCGCGGTCGACCTCTATCTCTACCGCATCGGCCGCGAGCTCGGCTCCCTCGCCGCGGCGCTGGAAGGGCTCGATGCGCTCGTATTCACTGCCGGCATCGGCGAGAACTCGGCCGTGTTGCGCGAGCGCGTGTGCCGCCATGCGGCCTGGCTCGGCGTCGAGCTCGATCCGGGCGCGAACGCCGCCGGCAGCCCGCGCATCAGCACCGCCGCGAGCCGCGTTTCCGCCTGGGTCGTTGCTACCAACGAAGAGCTGATGATCGCCCGCCATACGGCGGAGTTCGTTCGACCCACTACAAGAAGGAAGCAATGAAGCACAGCAAACTAAGGAAGCTGATCGACTCCATCGCGCGCGCCATCCGCAACAGCGACCCGGATCCGGCGCCGATGACGCTCACGCCGGTCGTCAACGTGGAGCACACCAAGCCGGTGTCGCTCTCCGTGCTGGCGCAGCAGTCGGAGAGGGCGAAGGATGCGATGCAGGAGAAGCGCAAACGGGCCCTGTCTTTCCTCGCGACGAAATCGGTCCTCAACTCCGATGAAACGATTCTCACAGGAGACGCAAATGAAAGCTGCATTGAACACACTTACGGTCATGACAGTAATCGCCATGGCGGCCGGCTGCGCCTCGACCAAGTATTACAAGGTCACGGACGCCACCACCGGGAAGCCGTACTACACGCAGGAGATCGCAAAGAACGCGAACGCCATCCAGTTCAAGGACGCGAAGACCGGCGCCGCGACGACGCTGCAGAACTCGCAGGTTCTTGAGATCGACAAGGCGGCTTACAGCGCAGGACTGATCGCAGCCGCAGCGCCGGTCACGCCAGCACCGGCCGCCGCGCCGGCCGCAGCCGCACCGGCTGCGGCGACGCCGGCACCCGCGGTGGCCGTGGCGACGCCGGTAGCCGCGCCCGCAGCGCCCGCGGCCGCAGCACCGCTGGCACCCGCCTCAGCGACACCGGTGAGCGGACCGGCGCAGGCCGCGCCGTCTGCACAGGGTGCCCAGTAAACCGGAGGGTGCGCTCATGGCGCTTACCATCCCCCGCCCGGTTCTCAGCGGCAAGAAGGCGCTCGTGGCGGGCATCGCCAATGAGCATTCCATCGCCTACGGCTGCGCGGCCGCGTTTCGGGAGTTGGGCGCCGATCTCGCCATCACCTACCTCAACGAGAAGGCCAAGCCCTATGTCGAGCCGCTCGCCCGGAAGCTCGAGGCGCCGATCGTTGCGCCACTCGACGTATCGCAGCCCGGCGAGCTCGAGGCGCTCTTCGAGCGCATCGCGCGCGAGTGGGGCCGGCTCGACATCGTGGTGCATTCGATCGCCTGGGCGCCCAAGGGCGACCTGCAGGGCGGCCTCATCGACTGCACGGCGGAGGGCTTCGCGCGCGCCATGGACATCTCCTGCCATTCGTTCATTCGCATGGCCAGGCTCGCCGCGCCGCTCATGAGCGAGGGCGGGACGCTCTTTGCCATGAGCTACCACGGCGCGCAGAAGGTGGTGCCGAACTACAACGTAATGGGGCCGGTGAAGGCCGCGCTCGAAGGCGCGTGCCGCTATCTCGCCTATGAGCTTGGGCCGCGCGGCATCCGCGTGCATCCGGTCTCGCCCGGGCCGCTCAAGACGCGCGCCGCTTCTGGCCTGAAGGACTTCGACCTGATGCTGAACGAGGCGATGCAGAAGGCGCCGGTCGGCGAGCTGGTGGACATCATGGACGTCGGCTTCGCCTGCGCCTATCTCGCGACGCCTTATGCGCGGCGCATTACCGGCGGCACTGTGTACGTCGACGGCGGCGTGAACATCATGGCCTGAGGTGTCCTATGACGATCGGACTGTCGAAATATCTGAAGGTGCACCGCCGTACGCGCAAGCTCGTCGTCTGGGCGGGCGCGCTCGCCGGACTCTATGCCGTACTCGGGTTTCTCGTCGCGCCGCCCATCGTGCGCCAGCAGCTCGAGCAGGTGCTCGCCGCGCAGCTCGGCCGCAAGGCCACGATAGAGCAGGTGCGCATCAACCCGTTCGCCCTTTCGGCATCGGTGCGCAATTTCAGCCTGAAGGAGCGTGACGGCAGCACAGACGCGCTCGGCTTCGAGCAGCTCGGCGTCAACGTAACGCTTTCTTCGCTCTTCCGCCTGGGCGTGGTCGTCGAGTCGGTGCAGCTCTCCAAGCCCTACGTGCGCCTGGTGCGCTATGAAGACGGCAAATACAACTTCCAGGACATCATCGACAGGTTTGCCAGTGCGCCCGCCGAATCCTCCGCAGCGGCGAGCCCCCCGCAAGCGACGGCAGCCTCGCCGCGCTTTGCCATCTACAACGTGGTGCTGCGCGACGGCCGCATCGATTTCGACGATCAGCCGCAGAAAACGCAGCACGCCATCACCGATCTGCAGATCGGCCTGCCGCTCGTGTCGAGCCTGCCCCGCCAGGTCGAGATCGTCGTCGCCCCCCGCCTGAGCGCCAACGTCAACGGCACGCCGTTCGAGATCCTGGGTGAGGCAAAGCCTTTCAAGGAGACGCACGAGGCGAAGGTCCACATCGATATCGACGACCTGGAGCTCGGCAGGTATCTCGCGTATTCGCCGGTCCCGCTGCGCATCCGCGTTCCTTCGGCGCGCCTGGATACGCGGCTGGTGCTGTCGTACGCCGCCGCGCGAGCGGGCGGCCTGCAGACGCTTGCCCTGTCCGGCACGGCAAACCTGCGGCGAGTGAACGTGCAGCACGCCGACGGCACGCCGCTCGCGGCGCTCGAGCGGCTCGGCATCGACCTCGACTCGTGGGACTTTCTGCAAATGCGCGCGGCGCTCAACAAGGTGACCGTGGAGGCGCCGGAAGTGGATATCACGCGCGAGGAAGATGGTCGCTTCAAGCTGCTCGGCGTGCTGCCGCCGCCGGCGGCACCGGTCCCGGCTCCGGCACAGGCCGCGCCACGTGCGAGCGAACCGGCGCTCAAGTTCAGCGTCGCGGAATTTGCCTTGACCAATGGCAAGGTGCGATTCGTCGATCGCTCCGCGGGCAAGCCCGTCAGCCTGGCGCTCGCCAAGGCGGCGATTACGGTCGCTGATCTCGGCAACGACGGGCGGACGGCCAAGCTGAAAGCCGCTTTCGGCGTCGGTGCGAAGGGCCGCTTCGGCTACGAAGGCTCGCTGCAGCTCGTGCCGCTGCGCACCGAGGGACGGCTGGAGATTGCCGGGCTGCGTCTCGACGCCTTCGCGCCTTATATCGAGCAGCGCCTCAACGTCCTCGTCACCGGCGGCGCCCTATCGACGCATGGCCGGCTGTCGCTCGGCGTCCCGGATGGCTCGCCCGTGCAGATCGCTTACCGCGCCGACGCGGGCGTCTCGGGCTTCGCCTCGAAGGACCAGGCCACCTCGCAGGACCTGCTGAACTGGAAATCGCTGACGGTGACCGGCATCGACTTCCAGCTTGCACCGCTCAAGCTCGGCATCGGCGAGATCGCGCTGTCCGATCTCTATTCGCGCCTCATCGTCAATTCGGACGGGACGCTCAACTGGCGCGGCGTGCCGAAGCAAAGCGAAACGGCGAGCGCCCCGGCGCCGGCTGAGGAGCGCGCAAGCGGCCCGCCGCCCGACATCCACCTCGGGAAGATCCTCCTGCACGGGGGCAGGATCAACTTCTCGGATTACTTCATCAAGCCGAACTACACCGTCATGCTGACCGGAGTTGACGCCAGCATGACCGAGATGACGCCCGAGAAGGCGAGCGAAGTGCGCCTCGCCGGGCGCATCCATGAAACGTCGCCCGTGGAGGTCGCGGGCAAGGTCAACGTGCTTTCGCCCGACCTCGTGCTCGACATGAAAGCGAGCGCGCGCGACATCCAGCTCTCGGACATGTCGGCTTATTCGCTGAAGTACGCCGGCTACGGCATCGAGAAGGGCACGCTCTCGGTGCGGCTCTCCTACCTCGTCCACGAGCGCAAGCTCGAGGCGCAGAACAACATCTACCTCGACCAGCTGACCTTCGGCGACAAGGTCGACAGCCCGACTGCGACGAGCCTGCCCGTGCGGTTCGCCGTCGCGCTGCTCAAGGACAAAAATGGAGTGATCGACGTCAACCTGCCGGTCGCCGGGCCGCTGGACGACCCGCAATTCAGCGTCGGCGGCGTCATCGTGCAGGTGTTCGTGAATCTCATCGAAAAGGCCGTCACCTCGCCCTTTGCTGCGATCGGGTCGCTCTTCGGCGGTGGCGAGGAGCTGGCGTTCGTGGAATTCGCGCCGGGCTCTGCGGCGGTCGATATCGCGCAGGAGGTGAAGCTCACGACGCTGGCGAAGGCACTTGATGAGCGTCCCGGGCTCAAGCTCGAGGTCGGCGGCCGCATCGATCCGCAAGCCGATCGCCAGGCCATGCGCCGCGCGGCGGTCGATCAACAAGTGCTGGCAGCGAAGATCGCTGAGAACGAAGCCGGGACGGTGGCTGCCGCCGGAGGCGTGGAAGCCAAGGTCAGCTCCGACGAGTATGGCAAGTATCTTGGCGCCGCCTACCGTGCTGCGGACTTCGAGCGTCCGTTCGATGCGAAGGGGGCGCTGCAGGAGCTGCCCGTCGCCGAGATGGAGCGCCTGATGCTTGCCAACGCGCCGGTCGCCGACCAAGACCTGAGCCTGCTCGCGCAAAGGCGCGCGCAGGCGGCCAAGGATTGGCTGGTCGGGCCAGGCAAAGTCGCGCCAGAACGGGTCCTGGTCGTAATCAAGCCGAGCCAGGAGAGCGCCGCTAATAAGGCAAGCGGCAGCCGCGTCGACTTTGTCCTGAAATAATCCGTCTAGCGGCCGTGTCCGTCGTTCAAGGCGCCGGCGGCGATCCTTTCTTGGGCGTAGCCTTGCCGGGCGCGATCTGCTCGCGCGCTCCGAGCCGGGCCTGCTGCGCATCGACGGCCAGCTTGTAGGCGACGTAGTACTTGAAGATATTGCGCACGTACGTCGTGGTCTCCATGCCGATGCGCCGGGCTACGACGATCTCGACGTTGTCGAACCATTTGTCGGGGTCGAGGCCACGCTTGGTCGCGTCGGCGCGCATCTTGGCGATGTTGCCGGGGCCGGCGTTGTAGCTGGCGAACGCGAACAGCGTTCGATCCTGCTCGGTGAAGTGAGCGTCGGCAAAGTAGCGCGTCATGAGCCGGTCCATGTACTTGGCGCCGGCGTGGATGTTGGGCTCGAGCTGCGTGATGTCACCGACGGCGAGTTCCTCGCCGGTCGCCGGCATGATCTGCATTACGCCGATGGCGCCGACGTGGCTGCGCGCGTCCTGGCGGAGCCTCGACTCCTGGAAACCCTGCGCGGCGAGCATCAGCGGGTCGAAGTCGTACTTCGCCCCGTATTTCTGGAACAGGCGGACGGTCGCCTGGAAGCGCTTCCACTCGGCGCCGGAAGTGTTGTTGTTGATCTGCTTGATACGCTTGTGGTAACTCGCGAGCCGCGATTCGATCAGGCCCTGCTTCTTCGCCACGCCGTAGAAGGCGCTCGCCGTTTCGACGAGCTTTGGGCTCCCCTTGCGCACCGCCCATCCGGTGCGGCCCTCGGCGCGCAGCACCAGGTCTTGCCGCACCTTGACCTTGGGCAGGACGCGCGCCCACATCAGGGCGAGCCAGTCGTCGACCACGACGATCTGGACGACACCGGCCGCCAGCATCTCGAGCTCGTCCTCGCCCTCGAGGGAGGCGGGCAGCTCCACGATCTGCATCGGAGCCTTGCCTTCCTTGGCAAAGCTCGCGTTCAACGCCGCCAGGCTCTCGTAATAGCTGGTTGAGCGCCGGACATGGACCGTCTTGCCGGAAAGGTCGTCGAGCGTCTCGAGCGGCGGCGACGCGGGTCCGGTAACCACCAGCTCGCGCACCGGCTTGGCGCCCGCGGCGACGACGAAATCGACCGCTTTCAGCCGTTCCTCGGTGACCGTCAGGTTCCCGGCCGCAATGTCGCCGCGGCCCTCCACCAGGCCGGAAAGCAGCTTGTCGCGCGGGGTCGGGATGAAAACCAGCGTCAATGGGCGATTACCGAGCTGCTTCGCGTAGCGTGAGTTCAAGTAGCGCTCGAACTCGCGCAGCAGCTCTGCCGTGATGCCGCGTTCATGGCCCTTGTCGACAAAGTAGAGCGTCCGGCTGTAGGGCACGAGCACGCGCACCACGCGCCGCTCCAGCATCTGATCGAAATCGCCCGTCCAGGGCTTGTACTCGAGGCTGAGCGCTCGCGGTGCGGTGTCGGACTTCCCTTGCTGCTGCGCTCCGGCAGGCAGGGCGAAAGACAGCGCCGCGAGCGAAGCGACAACCAGTGCTGCGCGAGAGCGGCCGTCGGTCACTTCATTTCTTCGGCACGGGGCTGGACTTCTGGCCACCGGCTCGCGGCGTCAGCCGCCCAGTGCCATCAGCGCGCCGGTAAGAGCGGCGCCGATCGCCGCCATGGCGAGGCCGGCGAGCCAGGTGCTGCCGCCGGCATGGCGGGCGAGCACCCAGCCGCTGAGGAAGAGCATCACCACGGCGACCAGGCGCGACAGCTTGAGCGCCGGGCCGAGCTCGCCCATGATGAGGAACGGCACGACCAGCGGGAAGGTCGACACGGTGACCAGCAGAAAGATGCCGAGCGCGCCCTTGAAGTCGTGCGCTCGCAGGCGCGGCCGGATCTGCTCGCGCGTGCGCTCGGTGATGATGCCGACGAGATACATCACGCCGTCGGTCAGACCCCAGGCGATGTTGCAGCCGAGCGCCGCGATCATGACGCTGCGCACCTCCTGGCTGCCTGCGGTCGCGACGTTCATTGCGCCGATGAAAGTCATCGCCATCAGCACGCCGAAGATCACCTCCGACACCCGATCGAAGGGGTCCAGCACCCGTCCCGAATGCAGCATGCCCGCATCTTCGCGAGGGGCCCGCGGTGCGCGATATTGGACCTTGGTCCCATGGCGGTTCCGAGGCCCGCAGATGGGTGCGACGAAGGCGGCGCCGGACAGACGGCGCCGCCTGAAATCTAGCTACTTATTGCAGGCGTCGAAGCACTGGTCCTTGCTCCGCTGGGTGTACTGGGTGCAGCGCGCGAAGCACTCATC
The DNA here is from genome assembly GCA_019509895.1 of Betaproteobacteria bacterium. Lineage (GTDB taxonomy): Bacteria > Pseudomonadota > Gammaproteobacteria > Burkholderiales > SG8-39 > SCGC-AG-212-J23. The sequence continues at coordinate 18,740 of JAEKLK010000166.1, forward strand.
GAAAGAAGATCCGCCGCCGCCCGCCTGGCAACTGATCGATTGCGCGCGCGACTGCAGCACCGCCATGTTCCTTTGCGCGGCGTCCTGGTGCGCGAGCGCCAGCTCGGGATAGGTCGCGGTGCCGGCGACGTAGCTCGCCAGGCTCTTCTGCCGCTCGAGCGAGGTGGCGATCCACGAGCATTCCTGGCGGCGTGCTTCTTCGTTGGCAGGCTTCGGCCGCTTCAGGACTACGTCGTACTCGCTCGGCGCGCGCTCGTTGGAAGCGCAGGCACAGAGCGCAAGGAAGAGGAATGCGGACCAGATCTTCATATCGCCTCCCTAATACGTGAAGGTAGTTGAGTAGAACCCGGCCAAGCCCTCGATCTCGCTGTCGCTCAGCACGGCCGCCACATTACGCATGCGCGAGTAAATATCGTTGCGCCGCTCGCCGCTCTTGAAGGCACGCAGCTGCGCGGAGAGATATTGTGCGCCCTGATGGGTGAGCCGGGGGGCTTCCGGGGGACCTCCGGACTGCTCGCCGTGACAGGCGTTGCACGCCGCAATGGCGCGCGTCGGGTCGCCGCGCGCGACCAGGCGTTCGATCGCTTCGCTGGGCGCCGGCATCTGCGCCGGCGGCAGCGAGCGCACCGGAAAGGCGGCGAAGTGCGCCGAAACGGCGACGATCTGCTCCTCGCTGAGCGGCTGCGCGAGCGGCGCCATGACGGCGCTCAGCCGGCTCCCCGACTTGAAGTCGTTGAGCTGCTTGTAGAGTGCGACGGCCGACTGGCCGGCGAGATCGGGATAGAGCTTCGGGTCCACCGAACGGCCATCCTTGCCGTGGCAGGCGGTACACGCCGCCGCGAGCTGTGCGCCGATGGCCGAAGGCCGGTCGAGCGCCTGCATGAGCTCGGCGCTCCACGCCACCCGCGTGGTCGGCTGCGCCTTCGCCTCGCTCGCCGGCTGCGGCGCTGCGGGCGAGCCCGGCCGCAAGCCGAGCGCGCGGCAGATCGACTCGAAGGCATCGAGGCCGGCGCCGCGCCCCTGGATGATGGGCAGCAGCACGAAGCCGAAAAGCACGGAGAAGACGAACACCGAGAGGATCGCCACGCTCGCCCAAAGGCGCCACGGACGGTCGAGCGGATCGGTACTCATCTATCTACGCTGGTCGACCCGGTGCACCAGCGCACCGGGGGGATCGATGATGAAGAACTGCGCGAGCGGATAGCCGTAGGCGAGCAGCATCAGCACCAGCACCAGTACGTTCCACAGCCGGAAGCCATTCAGCGCCGCGGGCACGCGCAGCGGCGGGTGGACCGCGGTTGCGTATACCTCGGCAGGAACGTGGGACGCGCGGCCGATCGCGAACTGCAGCAGGTTGCGCACGAACAGCAGCCCGCTCACGAGCAGGATGAGGCCGCCGACCAGAGACACGATCACCCACGGCCCCCAGGCGGCGATGATCGGGTCGGCGTAGTTGAAGGTGGCCACGCGCCGCCACTGTCCCAGCAGCCCGAGGTAGTGCCAGGGCAGCGTCATCACCAGCATGCCGATGAACCAGAGCCAGAGCTGCAGGCGCTGCGCGGCGAGCGAGGGCGCGGCGCGCCCGGTGAGGCTCGGCCAGAGGGTGTAGGCGATCGCGAAGTACATGATCACGACCGTGCCGCCGAAGATCAGATGGAAATGCGCGGTGACCCACGAGGTGTTGTGCACCATCGCGTTCATGCCATAGCTCATGTTGACCAGCCCGCCGAAGCCGCCGAACGCGAGCATCAGGAAGGCGAGTCCGGTGGCGAGCACCAGCGGCCGCTCCCACGGCAGCGCGCCGATCCAGCCGAAGAGGCCGCGCCCGCCGCGCAGCCGGCCGGCGATCTCGAGCGACGCACCGATGGTGAAGACGGTGAGGAGCGTCGGCACGGAGACCAGCGCGGTCAACGCCACCTGCAGGAACTTGAAGGCGTTGGACTGGTGCGGGTCCATCAGCAGGTGATGCAGGCCCACGGGCAGGCTGTAGATGAGAAAGAGAACGAAGGTCAAGCGGCCCATGGTGTCGCTGTAGAGGCGCCCGCCCGCCGCCTGCGGCACCATCGTATAGAAGGCGATGTACGACGGAATGAGCCAGAAGTAGACGACCGCGTGCAGCGTCCAGGAGAAGAGGGTCCGCGAAAGGCCGACGTCGATCTGCGCCTTGAGGCCAAGCGCGGCCGGGATCACCTGGAAGAGCAGCTCGAGGGTGACGCCGACGGTGGTCCACAGCCACATGACCGCATTGGCGACAGTCGCAAACATGGCGAGCGGCACCGGCCGCCCGGGATTGGCGCCCTTCCACTGGCCCATCGCGACGATCATGAGCACGCACCAGATCCACGAGCCGGCGACCACCAGCACGAGGCCGATGTAGTAGAAGACGCTGGCGATGAGCGGCGGATAGAAGGTGAAGAGGACCGCGGCGCGGCCGGAAAAGATCGTGACAACCGCCATCAGCGTGCCGGCGAGCGCCAACCAGAAGCCGGTCCAGGCCCAGCGCGGCGCCGGCAGCGCCCGCGCGAGCGCCGTCTCGGCGACGTAGTAGCCGAAACCCATCACCGTGAAGGTCGTCAGGACATAGGCCATCGCCGTGCCGTGCGCCGTCACCGAGCTGAAATAGGTCGAGGCGGTGAGGAAAGGCGCCGGCAGGGGACTGCGTACCCACATCTGCCAGACGCCCAGCACCAGCGCGATGGCGAAGGCGATAAAGCCGATCCAGAAATGCGCGAGGGCGAGCCGCCTAGCGTGCGTCACAGGAGACCCTGCCTTGCGCGTCGGGCTTGAACTCGCTCGCCGGCACGACGCGCAGCGTCGCGAACATCTCGCTGTGGCCCAGGCCGCAGTATTCGTGACACGGCATCAGCAGCTCGCCGGTGCGCGTGAACACGGTATGCACCTGGCTCACGTAGCCGGGAACGATCATGGTGTTCACGTTGGTGCCGGTCACGAGGATGCCGTGGATCACGTCGGGCGTTGCGAAGCGCAGCGTGACGCGCTGGTTCGCCGGCAGCACGATGCAGCGCGGCTGGAAGGTGAACTGCGTAGCGACGATGCGGCTCGTCACCTGGCCCTCCGCCGACACGCGCGTGCCGAGGTTCGCCTCGGTAAATTCGCCCGACAGGTGCAGCGTCTTGGGATCGATCGGCTCGATGTTGCTCGGCGGGTTGATGTGGTGCACGATGCCGGCGTAGATGAGCGCGAGCATGATGAGGCTCACCACGCCGATCGACACCGCCGCCCAGCGGAGCTCCGACCTGACGATCGCTTCTTCGCCGATCGCCACGGCTCAGCTCACCATGCCGCGCGGCAGGAAGACCAACAGGTATACGAGGAACCAGCCGACCAGCAGCAGACCGACGCTCAGCGCCGCGAGCGCCAGGGCGCCGCGCGGCACGTCGCGCATCACGCGCTCGAGCTCTTCCTCCGGAGTCACACCGTCGCGCCCGCGACCGTGGCGCCCTTGATGGTGTAGCCGGGCAGGTCCCTGGGTGCCGGATGCGCCTCGATGTACTTGATGTTCTCGAACGGGAACAGGAGCAGCACGCCGTCGCACTCGACCAGGAGCTGCCGCGAAGCGAGAATCTCCTTCACCTTGAGCAGCGTGGCGATGTCGTTCGGCGCCTGCTTGGGATAATCGAGCTGCATCTTGGTGCCGTCGGTGAAGAAGACGGTGAGGCCGCGTCGTTCGGTCATTTCGGTTTGCTCCCGGTTTTCTTGATATCGCCCACCAGGCGCCACTTGCCGTCGATGCTGCACAGGTTGTGGCGCATCTCTGATTTGCGGCCCTGTGCCTCGTTGCGCACGCGCAGCTGCGCGCAGTTATGCCCTTTCGAATCGAAGCGCTTGAGCACGGTCATATCGCCGCGATGACCCGTTTGCTCGTTCTGCCAGAGGACCGGCTGCTTCTCGACGCCTTGGTCGAGCGTCTTGTACGCCGTGTCGACGAAAAGACGCAGGTCGGCCTGGTCGAAAAGCTCGGCTGGCGAGCCTTTGAGCAGGCCCTCGAATTCCACCGCCAACGCCGGGCTGGCGAGCAGGCACGCCGCGAGAAGGATCGCTCTCATGGGGCCACGGTAGAGTGATCCGGCGGCCGGCGTAATTGGCCCTTGGGCCTAGAAGGCCTCTTTCACATAGATGTAGGCGGTCGTCTCATCGCGGCCGCGGGCTATGTCGAACGCCACGTTGACTCGCGCCCTTGGCGAGGCGAGGTAGCGTAGCCCCAGGCCGACGCTCGGCAGGGTCGGTGCCTTGTCCATCTCGCCGAAGGACGGCGCGATCTTGCCCGTGCCGGCGAAGGCCACCGCGCCGAAGCGCCCGCGCAGGGGAAAGCGGTACTCGGCCTGCGCCGCCAGCATGGTGCGGTCACGGTAGCGGCCGATCTCGTAGCCGCGCAGGTCGGAACCGGCGCCGTAGAGGCAAAGGTCGAAGAGCGGCGTGCGCTCGGAGGCACCGCAGCCGAAGGCGCGCAGCGCCAGCACCCCGGGCCCGAGACGCCGGTAGTGATTCACCCCGAGGGTGAAGGTGCGATAGCTGCTATCGCTGCCGAAGCTGTGCTCGGCGAAATTGGCGCGGAAATCGGCGAGCCAGCCCGAGGCCGGGTTCATCTCGTTGTCGCGCGTGTCGAATACGGCGACCGGGCCGATTCCCGAGCTCATGATGGTCCCCTTGAGATCGCCGGCCGGCTGGACGAGCGAGGGCGGCACGTCCGCGTCGTCGAGCGAGGTCTCGATCCTTATGCCGCGGTAGCGCACGCCGAGGAACGCGCGGCCACCGATCTGGAAGAGAAGCTCCGGGACGAACGCGGTGGCCTTCTGCTCGATCGGCACCGACTGTCCGGCGCTGCCCGCTTCGGCTCCCTTGCCGAAGAAGCGGTAGTGCAGGTCGAAGTAGGCGAGCGTGCCATCGATGCGCAGCCGGTCGCCGCGCAGGCGGGTGCTCTGCGCCGCGCCCACGGCCCAGCTGCCGCTCGAGGTATAGCCGGCGGCGATCGCGGTGTTCGAGAGCGGCGACTCGGGCCCGAGGTGATAGAACGGCATCACCACCACGCCGAGGCCCGTGCCGACCGTCGGGTTGGAGATCGGGATCGGCGCGATGACCACGTCCTCGAGGACGTGCGACTGCGTGAGGTTCTTCGACGGGTCGACGCCGATCTCGCGGGCGAGCGGCACCGGGTCGGCGGCGTGCGCCGCGGCCGCGATGCAGCACGCCGCGGCCACGAGCCGCCTCACTGCCTACGTCCTAGGGAAAGCGCATGCCGAAGTCGAGGCGCCATTGCGTCCAGGTATGGTCGCCCTGGGCGCCACCCTGGTCGAGCTTCTGTGCCATTACCAGGCCGCGCACGAGGTAGGGACCGATGTCCCAGCGTAAGCCGCCGCCCGCGTTCCACGCGAACTTGGTGGTGTTCTGCGTCGGCACATACGAGCTGCAGACCGTGCCATACCACGGGTAGTACCAGCAGGAATTCTGCGGCGGCCCGGAGGGAAGGTCGGTGTAGACATGTGTCCAGCCGGCCCCGCCGGTCACGAAGGGCGTGAGCGGCGTGCTGAGGATGTTCCAGGTGCCGACGAAGCGCACGCTACCGGTGTCGATGTAGCCGCTCGAGTTGAGCGCGGCGGAGGGGTTGCCCGCCGCCGGTTGCAGCGTCGTGCGGTAGTAGGCCTGGCTCCACGCGAGCTCGACGCCCGCCGACAGGTTGGGCGTGAAGTTGCGGGCGAAGCCGACGCCGAAGCCATAGCCATCGTCGGTCCTTGCCGTCGTGCCGCCCTCGAACGTGCGGCTCTGGCTGTTGGTGAAAATCGGCGAGATGTAGAACTCGTTGGTGCGCGCGCGGCTCTGCCCCTGCGCCAGTGTCGGCGCGAGGCCGGCGAGCACAGCGACGATCGCGAGATCCTTCAGCTTCATTGGTGGTTCTCCTTGGGAGTGCGCTTCATCGTTGCCGAGATGGCATTCAGCAGCAGCCGCTCGTCGAGCGGCTTGCGAAGATAGGCGGCCGCGCCCGCGGCGAGGCATTGATCGCGGGTTGCCGGTTCGTCGTACGCGGTAATCACGACCGTCGGCACCATCGCGCCGGCGGCGCGCATCTCGTGCATGAGCTGCAGCCCGCTCATCCCCGGCATGTGCAGGTCGAGCACCAGGCAGTCCGGCCGGCGCAACGCGCTCGCTTCTAGGAAATGCTTGCCGCTCGCGTAGCTCTCGGCCTCGAGGCCCGAAGCGCGCAGCAGCCGCTTCAGCGCCTTGCGCACGGGCTCCTCATCGTCGACGATGGCGACATACGGCACGGTGTTGAGGATTGGAGCAGTTCGGCCCGCGACTAGGAATTGGACCAAAGTCCCATGCCGCGCTGCCCCAGCCGGCCCGATTCCCCGAGCAGCCGCTCCATCAGGGCAATTCCGCCGCCTTACGGTCGCCGCGCAAGCGCGGGCAGGGTGATGAGAAAAGCCGCGCCGCCGCCTTTGCGCGTGACGGCCCTCAGGCGACCGCCGTGCGCGCTGACAATGGACTTCGAGATCGACAGGCCCAGGCCCAGGCCCTGCGGCTTGGTGGTGTAGAACGCCTCGAACAGGATTTCGGACGCCACGGTGAATCCGGGCCCACGGTCGATTACGTTGATATGCACGCGGCCTTTCGTTGCGAGCGTATGCACGGTGAGCACGCGATCGTTGGGCGCGCACATCGACATGGCGTCGGCGGCGTTGACGATGAGATTCAGGATGACCTGCTGGAGCTGGATGCGGTCGCCGCGGATCTCCGGCAGGCTCGCTGCCAGGCGCGGTACCACCTCGATGCCCCGGGTGGTCATGTCGCCGTGCGCCAGGCTCATCACGTCGCGCACCAGGCGGTTAGGGTCGAGCGCCTCGGTGCGGGTCTCGCCACGCTTGAACATGGCGCGCAGCCGGTCGATCACGTCGCCCGCGCGCTTGTCGGCGAGGATGATGTCCTGCAGGATCTCGGAGAGTATTGCCCGCTCGCCCGGCTTGTTGGCGAGGAAGTGCTGCGCCGCCTGCGCGTTGGCGAGGATGGCGGTGAGGGGCTGGTTCAGCTCGTGGGCGATGCCGCCGGAGAGCTCGCCCAGCATCGCCACCCGCGAGAGGTGCGTGAGCTGGGAGCGCGACTCGCGCTCGATACGCGAGCGCTCGGCGAGCGCGACTGCGAGCAGCAGCAGCGGCACCGACGCCGTGATCAGGAAGAGCTGCATCTCGCGCGCGGTGTCCTGCGGCGTTTCCGTCGTAAAGGGACCCAGGCCGTGCACCGTGCCCCAGATGGTCGCCACGGCCATGGCTGGCAGCGCGCTTACCACGCCGAGCGGGCCGAAGCGCACCGCCGCCCACAGCAGAAAGGGCAGCGGGGCATAGAACACTGCGGGTGCCGTGTGCGCGTCACTGTGCGGCATGGCGAAGGCGAGCAGGCACACCGCGAGCAGCCCGGAAAAGAGCGCGGCCGCTTCGGCATAGCGCGCGCCACGCATTTTTGCGGGGCCGGCGGCGAGCCATGCCGCCCAGGCAAGGATGAGCGGCACGACCATCAGCGCGGCGAGCGCGTTGGAGAAGAGTCTCGTACTGACGAGGTCCCAGTAAGTGCTCGTACCCCAGCCGATGAGGCGCACCAGCGCGGCGTCGATGAAGGTTGAAAAGACCGGCGCGGCGAGCGCCGCGGTCAGGAGAAGGATGCCGGTGTCGCGGAGCGAATCGAGGCGCGGAACGCCGCGTACGAAGACGCGCAGCAGGCTCGCGCCGATCAGCGCCTCGCTGCAGTTGCTCGCGTACCACCCGAGCACCATCACGGTCGGCACGCCGCTTTGGAGCTCGGCGGCGATGTGTCCTGGCAGCGCCGCCAGCAGCAGCCACCACCAGTCGCGACCCGCCGTGAGCAGCAGCGCAGCGAGCAGCAATGCATTCGGTGGCCAAAGCGTCGATATCGGGTGCGGATGCAGCGTGAACGCCATGCCCAGCCGCGCGGCCACGTAATAGCCGATCGCGACCGCCAGCGCCGGCAACAGCCAGCGCGGGGGCCGCAGCGCTGCCGCTACGCCTGGGGTGGCTGTGTGAGCGTCCATAGCCGCACCAGCTCGGCCACCGAATCGACCGCCATCTTGCGCATCATGCGGGCGCGATGCACTTTGATGGTCTTCTCCGCGGTACCGAGCTCGGCGGCGATCTGCTTGTTCAGCTTGCCGGCGACGACACCCGCCAGCACTTCGCGCTCGCGCGGCGTGAGCGCGGCAAGGCATGCGGTGATCGCTGCCTGCTCCGCGCGCTGTCCGCGCGCCGCGCGGTCCTTGTCTAGAGCGACGCGAACCGCGCCGAGCAGCTGCGCCTCGTCGATAGGCTTGGTGAGGAAGTCGACGGCACCCGCCTTCATCGCCTGTACGCTCGCCGGTACGCTGCCCTGGCCGCTGATGAAGACCACCGGCCGCCCATCGCGCGTGCCGAAGAGCGCCTGCTGCAGCTCGAGCCCGGAGATTCCCGGCATCGACAGGTCCATGACGATGCAGCCGGCCGGATTGGCGGTGCGCTTCTCGAGGAAGTCCTTGGGCGAGGAAAAGACCTCGACTTCGAAACCCGCGGACTGCAAGAGGCGGTCGAGCGACCTCAGGACCAGCACGTCGTCGTCCACAACGGTGACATTTGCTCGTGCGATGCTCATGGCACCCCCCTCTTGGCTGTCGCACTGGAGTCTCTTGTTGTTGTCAGGCATCGTACGCCGAATCGCGGGCCGAACTTGACACGAGTCGCCGATTTTCGCGCGCGGCCCGACTGCCAGCCGCGGGACAGAAAGACAAAGGCTCGATGACGGTTTCATGACCATACCGCCGCCCGGATGGCGTCGACGATTTGCGCGCCGCTGTCGGTCTTGCTGAAGAAGCCGGCGCAGCCGGCCTGCAGCGCTTCCGCGCGCACCTGCGGCTCGTCGTAGGCGGTGATGAAGATCAGGGGGGCATGTCCCGGCTGCGCGTTCCACGTGCGCTGCATCTCGATTCCCGACATGCCGTTCAACTGGACGTCGACGAGCAGACAGCGGAAGCCGCCTCGGTTGCAGTCGCCAAGGAACGCTTCGGCGGAATGGAACGCTCGCGGCTCGAAGCCTGCGAGCCGCAGCAGGCGCGAGAGCGAGCGGCACACGCTCGCGTCGTCGTCGATGATGGCGACCGGGATGGCCATGCGGGGCATTGTGCTGCCGCGCCCTGCGCGCGCACCACTGCCCGTTGGGGAAGGGTCCGGCTAGACCAGGCCCGCGTCGCGGGCGAGCGTGGCGAGCTCCGCCACGGAGCGCACCCCGACCTTGCTGGTTACCGCGGTGCGGTGCAGCTTGACGGTGCGCTCGTGGATGCCAAGGTCGGCGGCGATCTGCTTGTTCATGCGGCCGCGCAGCACGTGGCGCAGCACCTCGAGCTCGCGCTCCGTGAGCCCGGCAAAGCGCTCGCGCACCTCGCGCTGCTCCCGGTCGGACGCGAGAGCGCGCTCCACGGCTGCGGTCAGCTGCTCGCTCGGCGCGCGCTTCTCGAGGAAATCGACAGCGCCGCCTCGCATGGCGCTCACCGAGCTGGGAATGTCGGCCGCTCCGGTGAGGAAGACCACCGGCAGGCGCAAGCCGCGCCGTGCAAGCTCGCTCTGCAGCTCGAGACCATCCATCCCCGGCATGTGGAGATCCATCACCACGCAGCCGCGAGGCTCGCTGGAGAGCTGCGCGAGCAGTTCAGCGCCCGAGGCGTAGCTCGTCACCTGGTAGCCTCGCGCGGTGAGCAGGCGCGACAGCGCGCGCGCATACGAGCCATCGTCGTCGACCACGCGGACGATCGGCTCGCTCATCCGCCTGCCGCGACGGGTAGCGTGAAGCGAAAGGTGGCCCCCGAGTCCAAGTTGTTCTGCGCCCACAGCCGCCCGCCGTGTGCTTCGATGATGGTGCGCGAGACCGCGAGGCCGATGCCGAGGCCCTTCGCCTTGGTGGTGACGAAGGGCTCGAACACCCGGGGCAGGATGGCCGGCGCGATGCCGTGGCCCGAATCGGCCACCGCCACCTCGATCGTGCGCTCGTCGGCGCGGCGCGCCGCGATCGCCACGCGCCGGCGGCTCGACTCGGAGACGGCGTCGATGCCGTTCACCAGCAGATTGAGCAGCACTTGGGATAGCTGCACCCGGTCGCCCGCCACCGGGGGCAGGTCCTCCGGCACCGCCAGATCGAGCGTCACGCGACGCGCTGCGGCATCGGTGTGCACCAGCGCGAGCACCTCGCGCGCAAGCGGCTGCAGCGGGACGTCGTGCAGCTCGATGCTGTTGCGCTTCAGCAGCGCGCGCATGCGCTCGATGATCGCGCCGGCGCGCTGGTCGTCACTACGGATGTCGCTCATGATCGCACGCAGCTCGGCGAGATCGGGCGCCTTGTGCTCGAGCATGAGCTGCGCTGCCTCGGCATTACGCAGTATCGCGCCGAGCGGCTGGTTCAGCTCGTGCGCGAGCGATCCCGAGAGCTCGCTCAACGTGCTGACGCGTGCAATATGGGCGAGGTCGTCGCGCAGGCGGCGAGCTTCCTGCTCGATGCCGGCCGAACGCACGATGTCGCGGCACAGCTCGTAGGTCATCACGCCGAGCATGAGCAGAAACGCCGGACTGACCATGATCGGCATGTGCAGCACACCCCAGATGACGAGTTGTGGCTGGATCGTCGCGATCAGTACGAAAGCGACGATGCCGCCGCCCACGACGGTCGCCCGGCGCCGCACTTCGCGGTCGGGGTTTCGCCACAGCGGGACGAACGCATCCAGCACATAGATGAAGAGCAGGATGGAGGTCATGGTTGCCAGCCATTGCACCGGACGGACTGCGCCAACACCGCTCGCGGCGTACTCGCCGAAGAGCGGCATTTGGTCGACCCGCAGCACGGCCCACGAGGCGCCGGCGGGCCCGAGAACGTTGCTCAGAGTTACGACGCCGCGCAACGCGATCACGGTCCAGCCGAGCCACATGCGTGCGCTGCCGAAATGCAGGCGCACGAACAGCACCAGGCCCAGCGCAACAAAGAACAGGGCCACATGAATCCAGCGCAGCCACTCGGCATACTCCTGCGGCGTGGCGGCGCGCATCATGCCGTACTCGATGCGCGCAATGGCGGCGACCGAAACGGCAAGGACGCAGAAGGCGAGGTTGTCCACGCGGCGCCGGTCGAGCAGCCAGACGAGCGCGTGCACCACCGCAAGCGTCAATGACGCGGCCGCGACCATCGTCCAGGCGATGAACAGCGTGCTATCCATGCTGGCCCGTACCCTTGTGGTCCGGTGCGGTGCTCATTGCACTCCCTCCAGGCAGCGCTGCCTCCCGAAGTCAGGCTACACGGAATGGCCCGTCATGGATATACGGGCTTGCAGAAAACTCTCCTCGAGGCGCAAGCACTTGCCGATCTAGTATCTCCGAGAGTGTTTTCGAGCAGAGTGCTTTGGGCCTTCACCGCAGCGGCGTGGCGAGTCGAGATCGAGTGCTAGTGGACTGCGAGCTCTGCCATCCGGCGCAGATTGTGGCCGAGAACGCCGCGGCCTACGCGCGCTACGACAGCCACGCGCTTGCGCCGGGACACGTCATCGTCGTGCCGCGCCGGCACGTCGCCGATTTCTTCGACATGACGGCCGAGGAGCAGGCGGCGGTGCTATCGCTCCTGAACGAGGCGCGGCGCCTTATCGCGGCGAAGCATTCGCCCGACGGGTGGAACGTCGGCGTCAACGTCGGCAAGGCGGCCGGGCAGTCGCGCATGCATGTGCACGTACACCTCATTCCGCGCTACGCCGGCGATGTCGCGGATCCGGCTGGCGGCGTGCGATGCGTGTTACAGAAATTACGTACTTAGTACGAAATCTCAGTCCTTGAGCAGCTCGCCGCAGCCGGCGCGCCCGGCCCAGTACTGCCAGGCGCGCTGCGTTTCCGGCGAGTGCGGCTTGTAGCCCGGCCCGGCGGCGCGCGCGTCGATCTCGCCGCGGCTGAGTGGCTTCAGCTCGCCGAGCTGCATCGCCTTTTGCTGTACGCGTGCATTGCGCGGCAGGTAGACGGACATGCGCACCACGTCGATCAGCGAGCGTGCCGCCGCCGCGAAGCCGTGGCCGCGCATCAGCGCCACGTTGCGATCGCCGAGCGTCTTCGCCAGGTCGCGCCCCTGATCCATATTGGTGACCAGCAGGTTGGTGCGATCGCCGAAGCGTTCGGCAATGTCCCACACCGGCACCTCGGCGCCGATGAAGGCGCCGGAATGGATCACCGGCTTGAGCGCCGCCTTGGTGATGGTGAACGGCAGCACATCCTCGGCATGTGCGTGCACCACCGCGATGACGTCGGGCCGCGCCTCGTAGATCGCGGCGTGGATGAAGCGCTCGAGATAGAGCGGGCGCGCCTCCTTCTTCAGCGCCTGGCCGTCGAGCGTATGCTCGACGATATCGGCCGCCTCGATCAGCGCCGGGCTCTTCGAGTGCGCGAGGAAAAACCGCTCGGGCGCCTCGGGGTTGCGCACGCTGACGTGCCCGTAGGCATCGACCACGTCTTCGCGGGCGAGGATGCGGTTTGCGATGACCAGCTCAGTGATGAGGTTCGTGGCCGTTCCAGGTGAAGTTGTCACGTCGATTCGGTATCCTAAGCCAGGGCGTCGCGAAAAATCGGGTGTATGCGGGGAAGGACCCATAAGGAGTTGAAAGGCCTGTTCCTGGCTGCCGTCCTGGCCGCCGCGCTGTGCGCGTGCGGCGGTGGCGGTGGCGGCGGTGGCGGTGGAGCAGGCGGTTCCAGCGCGAGCGGCTGGACGGCCGGTGTCTTCACGCCGGCCGCAAGTTTCGCCGGGCAATGCGCTGTGCCTCGCCCGGGCATCGACCGGCCGGGTTCCAGCGTCACGGAGAACAACTGGCTCCGCTCCTGGACGAACGACCTCTATCTTTGGTACGACGAAGTTGCCGATCGTGATCCGGCGCTGTGGTCCACGGCCGCCTATTTCGATCTGTTGAAGACGACTGCGACGACGCCCTCCGGCAATCCGAAGGACCGGTTTCACTTTACCGTCGACACCGAAACGTGGCTCGCCTTCTCGCAATCCGGCGTGTCGGCCGGTTACGGCGCGGAATGGGAGATCCTCGCAGCATCGCCGCCCCGCCGGGTCGTTGTCGCCTACACGGAACCGAATTCGCCCGCGACCGCGGCTGGGTTGGCGCGCGGCTTTGAAGTGCTGTTCGTCGATGGTGTGGACGTGGTCAATGGCGGTTCGCAGAGCGCAGTGGCGACATTAAATGCCGCCTTCTTTCCCGCCGCGAGCGGCGAGACGCACACCTTCACGGTGCGCGACTTGGGCGGCTTCTTGCACGCAGTCACGATGCAGTCGGCCAATGTCACCTCGACGCCGGTGCAAAACGTCGGCACGATTGCGACCGCTTCCGGCCCCGTCGGCTACATGCTTTTCAACGATCACATTGCGACCGCGGAGTCGGCGCTGGTCAATGCGGTCAAGACGCTGCAAGCAGCGCATATCACGGACCTGATCCTGGATATCCGCTACAACGGCGGCGGCTACCTCGCCATCGCGAGCGAGCTTGCGTTCATGATCGCGGGGAGCGCCGGCACCCGGTTCGGGGACCTGCTCGGCGAGCGAGTCGATCATCAACAGCCTTCGCGGCGTCGGCGTGCAGGTCATCCAGGTCGGCTCCACCACCTGCGGCAAGCCTTACGGCTTCGTTCCGCAAGACAACTGCGGCACGACCTACTTCTCGATCCAGTTCAAGGGCGTGAACGCGAGCGGCTTCGGCGACTACAGCGACGGCTTCTCGCCCAGCAATAGCGTCGGCGCTGCGGGCACGCCGGTGTCGGGTTGCTCGGTCGGCGATGATTTCGCCCACGCCCTCGGCGATGCCGCCGAAGCCCGGCTCGCCGCCGCGCTCGCGTATCGCACGAACGCGAGTTGTCCGGCGCCGTCCGGCTTCGCGCCGCCGCCAACCCTGAAATCCTCGGTGCACTCGGCGCCTGTCTCCCAAAGCGACGGCTTGATGACCAAGCCGCCATGGCGCGAGACCCGAATGCTTCGTCAGTGAGCGGCCGGCTGGCGCGGACTGCTGCTGCGCTGCTGGCATTTCACCTGTTATCGACCTGCGCCTCCGGGCTGGCGCAGCCCGAGGTGCCTGCGATCATCGACAAACCTACCCAAGAAAGCCGCGCCGAGCTTGCGCGCGCCGTTAGCGACGCGCTGAATGGTGCGCCGGTCACGCTCGCCGATGATGCATTGACCGCAGACAGCCGACTCATCATCGAGAAGGCGCATCCGCGCGATGCAAGCGGGGTACGGCTCAGCGGTCGCGATGGCGACCGGCCAGAGATATTTCGCCTGGTCAAAGCGGAAGAGCGATGCGTGCTGGTGCACGAGCGCACTGGCAAGCGCACGACGCTCGCTTCAACCCGTTGCTTGCCGAAGTAACTGGCTGCGCGAGCCGGCCTTCAGATCAGCCACTGGTTCCATAGCTGCCGCGCGGCGTCCACCAGTTCCGTCGCCGTCATGCCGACGGGCCCGACGCCGCTCGCGGCGAGCGCATCGGCGGCGGCACCGTGCAGATGCGTTCCCAGCACGAGCGCGCTCTCGCCGCTATAGCCCTGCGCAAGGAGCGCGCCCAGCATGCCGGCGAGCACGTCGCCCATGCCGGCGCTCGCCATGCCGGGATTGCCGGTGCGATTTACGAACCAGTGCCCGTCGCGCGCCACCAGGATACTGCCGCTGCCTTTCAGCACGACGTGCGCATGGAGATTCTCTGCCAGCATGCGCGCCGCTTTCACGCGGTCGTTCTGCACCGCGGCGGTGTTGCTGGCGAGCAGCCGGGCGGCTTCGGCCGGGTGTGGCGTGAGAATCGTCTCGGCGCGGCGGCGGGCGCAGGCATGGCGCAGGTCGGCGTTCTCGGAGATGAGATTGAGCCCGTCGGCGTCGAGCACGCACGGCAGCTCGCTTGCGAGCGCGGCGCCGAGCAGCGTCTCGGCGCGCTCGCTGTCGCCGAGTCCCGGGCCGACCACCATCGCCTCCAGATCGAGCCCGAGCGCATCGTCCGCGTGCCGTAGCATGAGCTCCGGTGCGCCCGGGTCGATGTGCAGCGTGTGGTCGAGCATGCCGACATAGACGCGCCCGGCGCCGAGCTTGAGCGCCGCGCGAGCGGCGAGCAGCGCGGCGCCTGCCATGCCGTTCGCGCCGCCCAGAATGGCGACCGACCCGGCCATGCCCTTGTGGAAATTGCGCGGGCGCGGCTTGAGCGCCGCGCGTCAGCAGCCCGGGCTTGAGGCCGATGAACGTAATCGTGTGTGTCGCGCGCACCGCGCGGCCCATGACACGTCCGGTATCCGAATGCAGGCCGCTCGGGATGTCGAGCGCCAGCACCGGGCAGCGCTGCCGGTTTGCGTAATCGACGAGGCGCATGTAATCGCCGTCGATGTCGCGCGCGAGGCCGATGCCGAATAGGCCGTCGATCACCAAGGCCCAGTTCGCGTCGCGCAATTCTTCAGAGCGGCCGGCGACAGTGACGCGGTAGAACTGTTGCTGCAGCCGTGCGGCGGCGATCTTGGCGTCGCCGCCGTTGTTGCCGGGGCCCGCGAGCACCAGAATGTCCTTCTGCTTGTCGGAAGCAAGGCGCGCCGCGAGCTCGGCGGCCGCGGCGCCGGCGCGCTCCATCAGCGGCGGCAGTGCGTCGCCCGCTTCGTGTTCGATGCGCCGGATGTCCTCGGTTAGGTAGATCGGACTAGGCACGCGAGCATTCTAAGTGTTGGGCCGGTGAAAGAATCCACGCGTGCTGCGCCTCGGGCACGACCGCATCCTCATGTACCACGGCACGCCGGCGACCGACGCGGCGGCGCTCGAGCGGCAGCTGCGTTTTATCCGTCTCGCGTTCCCCGTCGTGCCGCTCGAGGATATCGCCAGCGGCCGAAACAAGAATGGGCGCGGGCGTGTCGCGCTCACCTTTGACGACGGCCTGCGAAACAACGTCGAGGTCGCTTATCCGATCCTTCGCGAGCTCGGCCTCACCGCCACCTTCTTCGTCTGCCCGGGATTGATCGGGCGTGGCGAGTGGCTCTGGAACCACGAGGCGCGCGAGCGCTTGAAGACGCTTTCCCAGCCGGCGCTCGCCGAGCTCGCCGGCTTCGTCGGCGGGCCGGCCGAGGTGGAAGCGTTCGTCGAGTGGATGAAGACGCTCAAGATCTCCGCGCGCCGCCGCGTCGAGGAGGCGATCCGGGAGGCGACGCCGGCTTTCACGCCGTCGCGCGAGCAGCGGGAGCAGTTCGACCTCGCGAGCTGGGAAGCGCTCGAGCGCCTGGACCCGGGCGTCGTGACGGTCGGCTCGCACACCATGACGCACCCCATCCTCACCTCGCTCAGCGCCGAAGAAACGGAGGCGGAACTGCGCGAAAGCCGCGTGAGCCTCGAGCAGCAGCTCGAGCGGCCGGTCACGGTCTTCTGCTACCCGAACGGCGAGCTGAGCGACGCCGTTGTCGAGAACGCACGGCGCTATTACCGCTCGGCCGTTACGGTAGATCCCGGCACCATCAACGGCAATGCCGACGCGTATCGCCTGCCGCGCTACGCGGTGCATGCCCGGCGCACGCGGCGCCTCGTGCGCCGCATGGTCCTCGGCTGAATTTCGTACTTGGTACAGATTTCAGCGGCGGGTCGCGCCGATGAGCACGTCCGGTAGCCAGGTGCAGAGCGACGGGAAGACGGTGATGAGGACCACGCAAAGCACCATCATGAAGAAGAAGGGCAGCGACGCCCAGGCGACGTAGTTCGAGTCGCGGCCGGTCATGGTCTGCAGCACGAAGATGTTGAAGCCCAGCGGTGGCGTGAGCTCGGCAATCTCGACCAGCAGCACTATGAATATGCTGAACCAGACGAGGTCGAAGCCGGCTTTCTCCACCATTGG
Organism: Betaproteobacteria bacterium; assembly: GCA_019509895.1. Taxonomy (GTDB): domain Bacteria; phylum Pseudomonadota; class Gammaproteobacteria; order Burkholderiales; family SG8-39; genus SCGC-AG-212-J23. Next base: position 35,640 of record JAEKLK010000166.1, read on the forward strand.
GATGACGACCGAGGTGGTGAGCACGATCATCGACACGCCGTCGAGCGCGGTGCCGAGCACGATGTAGATGAACGCGAGGATGGCGATCAGCCCGTAAGGGTTGGGGTTGACCGAAGCGACCCATTCGGCGAGGACGCGCGGGATGCCGGTGAACGCCATGCAGGACGAGAGGAAGCTCGCGCCGGCGAGGATGAAAAGGATCATGCACGAGAGGCGCGTCGCGCCCATCGCGCTCGAGCTGAAGCTCTCCCAGCTGAGCCCGCCCGACCACCACGCGATCACCAGCGCGCCGAGCACCCCGTAGGCCGCCGCTTCCGTGGCGGTGGCCCAGCCGATCACCATCACCCAGACGATGAAGACGATGAGCAGGATGCACGGCACGAGCAGCCGGCTGCGATAGAGCTTCTCGCGCAGGGTGTAGTGCACCGTCTCTTTCGGCGTCTTCTCTGGGTTGGCGAGCGCCCAGACGATGATGTAGCCGGAGAAAAGCGCGGTGAGCACGATGCCGGGAATGAAACCGGCCAGGAATACCTTGATGATGGAGACTTCCGCCGCCACGGCATACACGACCATGATGATCGAGGGCGGCAAGAGAATCCCTAGCGTTCCGGCGGCGGCGAGCGAGCCGAGGCACGTCTTCTCGTCGTAGCCGCGCTTCTTCAGCTCCGGCAGCGCCACCTTGGCGATGGTGGCGCAGGTCGCGGCCGACGAGCCCGATACGGTGCCGAACACCGCGCAGCCGAGGATGTTGACATGCATTAGCCGTCCGGGAAGCCAGCCGAGCCATGGGGAGAGCCCTTCGAACATTTCCTCCGACAGACGCGTTCGATAGAGGATCTCGCCCATCCAGACGAAAAGCGGCAGGGCCGCGAGGGTCCACGAGGCGCTCGAGCCCCAGAACGACTGGAAGAGATTGACGTCGGGCGGTGTGCTAGTGAAGAAGTGCAGACCGAACCAGGCCACGGCGGCGAGCGCGATCGCGATCCAGACGCCGGCCGCCAGCAATACGAGCAGGATTGCGAGCAGCACCGCCGCTGATTCGAGCGGCGTCACAGCGTCTCCGAAAAGTCGCCGGAGGCTGCGCGCGCTTCCTCCGCGCGCTGATAGGCCGGCTTCTGCTTGCGCAGGACCGTGACGAGCTCATCGAGCACGGCAACGAAGAGCCCGCTCACCGTCAGGGCGAAGAGCTCCGCATGCCAGCGCAGGCGCTCGGGCAGGCGGTCGAGGAACACGCCGACCCGCACCAGGTCGCCGTGCCGGAAGGTGTGGCCCAGGGCGAGGAAGGCGCACGCGGCGCAGAGCCACGCGACGATATCGTCCGCGCCGCGGATCGGGATGCCGGCTTCGCGCCCGGCGGCCTGCGCCAGCATGAGCACGCAGATCGCCACCATGGCAACGGCGGCGGCGACGCCGGCGGCGTCGTAGAGGCGGTCGAGGAACCGCCTCACTTCCTATTTCCCGCTACGGTAACCCTTGATGAGCTGCTCACCCTCCGGGCCCGCTTTCTTCAGCCACTCGGAGAGGATCTGGTCGCCGACCTTGGCGAAAGCGCTTTTCATGGCGTTGTCAGGATCGTGCAGCGTCATGCCATTCTTCGCCAACATGTCGTTCGCTTCCTTCTCCCGCTCCTTCGCCAATTCCCAGCCGCGCTTCTCGGCGGTGGCGGCTGCCTCGCGCAGCGCCTTCTGCTCGTCCTTGCCGAGGCGCATCAGGCCGCGTGTGTTCACCACGACCGCGTTCTTCGGATGGAAGGCGCTGGTGTTGTAGTAGTTCTTGACGAATTCCCAGGCCTTCGTGGAGGTGCCGGTCGCCGACGAGGTGATCATCGCCTGGATGGCGCCGGTTGCGAACATCTGCGGCACGTCCGGCACTTGGACGACGGTCGGGCTCGCGCCGAGCAGTTCGGCGAGCCGCGCGGTCAGCGGGCTGTAGGTGCGAAACTTGGTCCCCTTGAGATCGGCGACGCTCTTCAGCGGTTCCTTCGTGTAGATGCCCTGGCCGGGCCAGGCAACCGAGTAGAGGAGCGTCAGGCCGCGGCTCGCCAGATGCTTTTCCAGCACCGGCTTCTGCGCCTGGTAGAAACGCCACGCCGGATCGAAGCCGGCGGCGACGAACGGGAGGTTATCCGCCTCGAAAATCGGATCCTCGTTGCCGAACTGCGAAAGGAGGAACTCGGCGATGTTGACCTGGCCGGTCGATACCGCGCGCAGGATGTCGGGATGCTTGATGAGGGAGCCGTTCGAGTGCACCTGGATGGCGAGCTTGCCGCCGCTTGCCTTCTGCACGTCCTCGACAAAAGTGCGCACGTTGCGCGTGTGGAACTCGCCGTCGGAGTAGGGCGTGGGCATGTCCCATTTGGTTTGCGCCTGCGCCGCAAGGGCAAGCGTAAAGGCGGCGGCGCCGATGAGCGTTCTTTTGCCGAGCATTCCATTCCTCCTTGGGGAATTCATCTTAGCGTAGTTCCTCGCGCACCTGCCGCGCGAGCGCCAGGCTCGCGGTGAGCCCGGGCGATTCGATGCCGTAGAGCTGCACGAGGCCGCGCACGCCGTGCCGCGCGGGTCCCTGGATTTCGAAATCCGAGGCGGGCTCGCCGGGGCCCGAGGTCTTCGGGCGGATGCCGGCATAGCCGGGCGCGAGCGCACCGTCGCGCAGGCCGGGCCAGTAGCGGCGGATCGCGGCATAGAACTTGTCGGCGCGGCGCGGATCCACGTCGTAGTCGATGCGCTCCACCCATTCGACATCGGGACCGAAGCGCGCCTGGCCGCCGAGATCGAGCGTGACATGCACACCGAGGCCGCCCGGCTCGGGCACCGGGTACACGAGGCGAGAGAAGGGCGAGCGGCGCGTCAGCGAGTAGTAGTTGCCCTTGGCATAGAGCTCGCGCGGCGCCAGCTGCGGCGGATAACCGTCGATCGATTTCGCGACGCTCGGCGCGCGCAGGCCGGCGCTATTCACGAGCACGCTGCAGGCGATCGTATCGGCGCCGGCGACGCGCAGCTCGAAGCCATCGCCCCGCACCGCCGCATGTTGCAGCGGGCTGCGAAGCGCGAGCATGGCGCCCGCGGCTTCCGCGTCGCCGAGATAGGCGAGCATCAGGGCATGGCTGTCGATGATGCCGGTGGAGGGTGAGTGCAGCGCGCCGAGGCAGAAGAGCTCGGGCTCGAGGCGCGCGACCTCGGTCTTCGCGATCCAGTCGACATCGGCCACGCCGTTGGCATGCGCCTTGGCGCGGATGGCGTTCAATTCCTGGAGCTGCGGCTCGCTCGTGGCGACGATCAGCTTGCCGCAGCGCCGGTGCGGCACGCCGTGCGAGGCGCAATACTCGTAGAGCAGGTGCTTGCCCTCCACGCAGCTCGTCGCCTTGAGCGAGCCCTTGGCATAGTAGATGCCGGCGTGGATGACTTCGGAGTTGCGCGAGCTGGTGTGCGTGCCGATCGCGTCCTCGGCATCGAGGATGATGACCTCGCGCCCTGCGAGCGCCAGCTCGCGCGCGATGGCGAGGCCGACCACGCCGGCGCCGACGACGACCGCGTCAACGCGGTCCATGGCGTACCCAGCGCTCGAACCCGAAGACGCCCGCTGCGGCGAGCGCGGCGGCGCTTGCCATCGGCCGCGGCGTGCCGTCGAACAGCGTGCCGAGAAGCATGCTGAGGAGCGCGCCGGCGGTGAAGCCGATGGCGCCGATCAGCGACGACGCGCTGCCTGCGGCGTGCGGAAAGGGCGAGAGGGCGAGCGCCGTCGCGTTCGGCAGCACGAGCGCGGCCCCGAAGAGGAGCAGCGCAAACGGCGCGACGATGGCCGCCCAGTGCGCGCTGCCCGCCCAGGCGAAGGCGGCCGCCGCAGCCCCTCCGGTGAGCATTAGCGAGCTTCCGGCGCGCACGAGTCCTCGCATGCCGAGCCGCATGACGAGACGGCTCGCGACCCACGCGCCGGCGATCTGGCCGAGCATGACGCCGGCGAACATCGCGCCATAGGCATCGATCGAGACACCCATCCCCGCGAGGGTAAAGGACGAGCTCGCGACCCAGGCGAGGATGGCGAGCTGGCAGGCGAGCACCACCAGCAGCGGTGCGAGGAAGCGCGGCTCTGTGAGCATGCCGGCGAAGCCCGCCGCGATCGCCGACGGACGCATCGAGTTCCTCTGCGCCGGCGCGGTTTCGCGCAGGCCCGTTACGACCGCTGCAAGCAGACCGGCCGCGACCAGCGCATAGGTCCAGAAAATGGCGCGCCAGCCGGCCGCCGAGGTGAGCAGGGCGCCGGTCAACGGCGCGGCGATCGGCACGACGCTGAAGACGATCATCATGCGAGCGAAGAGACGCGCCGCCTTCTCCTGCGTGTGCAGGTCGCGCACGATCGAGCGTGCCACGACGACCCCGCCCGACATGCCCAGTCCCTGCACGAAGCGCGCCGCCGCCAGCGCGCCGATGCTCGGCATGAAAGGCGACGCCGCCGTCACGACCAGCATCAGCGCGAGCGCGGCGAGCAGGACCGGGCGCCGGCCATAGCGATCGGAGAGCGGTCCCCAGACGAGCTGGCCGAGCGCGAGGCCCAGGAAGTACGTGGTAATGGTGAGCTGTGCGGCGCTCACCGGCGCGGCGTAGGAGCCGGCAACGTCGGGCAGCGCCGGCACGTACATGTCGGTGCCGAGCGCCGAAAGCGCGATCAGTATGCCGAGCAAAATGGTCAGCGCCGCCGAGGTCTCGCCGTTCTTATTCAAGCTAGCATTGAATTCTAATGAAGCCGCCGCATTTGCCGCGGGCGACGCTCGCGAACTGGCGCGAGGCGCCTTACAACCGCTGGGCGTTTCACCACGTGCGCGAGCTCATCCCGAGCGCCGAGATCGCACACGATCCGGCGCGCGTGCGCACGCTGGAGCGCCGCCCACGCGAGCTTGAGGTCCGCATCGAGCCGGACGCTGGCGAACCGCTGTCCCTCGCGCAGTTCCTCGCCGAGACGCAGACGGACGGCTTCGTCGTCCTGCATCGTGGCGCGCTGATTTACGACTACTACGACCCGGCGGTCCCGCCGACGGCGCCTCATATATTGATGTCCGTGTCCAAATCGATGCTCGGACTGCTCTTCGGCAGCCTCGGCATCGACGCGGAGCGCCGCGTCACCGATCTCGTGCCGGAGGTGCGCGACACGGCTTACGCCGGCGCGACTCTGCGACACCTGCTGGACATGCGCACGGGAGTCGCGTTCGATGAAAACTATCTCGCGACCAGCGGCACGATCGTCGAGTACCGCGCGGCCACGGGCTGGAACCCTCCGGCACCGGGCGCTGCGCCGTCCGACTTGCATTCCTTCTATCGCTGCCTGACCCAGCGCGACGGCCCGCACGGCGGCCGCTTCCATTACATCTCCCCCAACACCGACCTTCTCGGCTGGGCGGTGGAGCGCGCCGCGGGCGCGCCTTACGCCGAGCTGATGAGCAAGCACCTTTGGAAGCCGATCGGCGCGCAGCGCGACGCCTATGTCACCGTCGATCGCCATGGGGCGGCGCGCGCGGCGGGCGGCATCTGCGTGACGGCGTGCGACCTCGCCCGCGTCGGGCAGTGGATGGTCGAAACGCGCTCGGCGTGGGTCGATGACATGGAGCGGGGCGGCGACCGCGCGGCGTGGGACGCGGGTAGCTTCGCCGCCTACTTTCCCGGCATGCCGATGCGCTACCGCAGCAAGTGGTACATCCTCGAGGGCGCGGCGCCACTGGTATTCGCCCTCGGCATCCACGGCCAGAACCTGTTCGTCGACCGCAGGAACGAGATCGTCATCGCCAAGGTCTCGTCGCAGGCGATGCCGCTCGATGCGGCGCGCATCGCGCTGACCCTGCGAGCCGTATCGCAGATCAGGAAGTGCCTGGCGTGAACGGCTGGCAATTCTGGATCGACCGCGGCGGCACCTTCACCGACGTGGTGGCGCGCAAGCCCGACGGCACGATCGTGACGCACAAGCTGCTCTCGGAAAATCCCGAGCGCTATCGCGATGCGGCGATCGCCGGCATCCGCCAGCTCCTCGGCGTGGCGCCCGACGTGCCGATTCCCGGCAAACAGATCGAGGCGGTGAAGATGGGCACCACGGTCGCCACCAACGCGCTCCTCGAGCGCAAGGGCGAGCGCACGGTCCTCTTCATCACCCGCGGCTTTGGCGACGCCTTGCGCATCGCCTACCAGAACCGGCCGCGCCTTTTCGACCGGCACATCGTGCTGCCGGAGATGCTCTACAGCAAGGTAATCGAGGTCGACGAGCGGGTCGGCGCTCGCGGCGAGCTGGTGCTGCCGCTCGACGCCGGGCGCGCAAAGGCCGATCTGCAGGCGGCGTACGCCGAAGGCTATCGGTCCATCGCCATTGTGTTCATGCATGGCTATCGCTTCACGGCGCACGAGGAGCGCGTCGCCGAGCTGGCGGGCGAGGTCGGCTTCACGCAGATCTCGGTTTCGCACCGCGTGAGCCCGCTCATGAAGCTGGTCGGGCGCGGCGACACGACCGTGGTGGACGCCTACCTGTCGCCGATTCTCGGCCGCTATGTACGGCAGGTCGCGTCCGAGCTCGAAGGAGTGCGGCTCTTCTTCATGCAATCGAATGGCGGGCTGGCGGACGCGCGGCGCTTCCAGGGCAAGGACGCGATCCTGTCAGGGCCGGCGGGCGGCATCGTGGGTGCGGCGCGCACGGCGGCGGCGGCCGGCTTCGAGCGCATCATCGGCTTCGACATGGGCGGCACGTCGACCGACGTGTCGCACTATGCGGGTAGCTTCGAGCGCGAGTTCGAGACCCGCGTCGCCGGCGTGCGCATGCGCGCGCCGATGATGTCGATTCACACGGTCGCGGCAGGCGGCGGCTCGATCCTGCACTTCGACGGCGCACGCTATCGGGTGGGCCCGGATTCCGCCGGCGCCAACCCCGGACCGGCGTGCTATCGGCGCGGCGGTCCGCTTACCGTGACGGATGCCAACGTCATGCTGGGCAAAATCCAGCCGGCGTTCTTCCCGGCGGTGTTCGGGCCGCAGGGCGATCGGCCGCTTGATGCCGAGGTCGTGGCGCAGCGCTTTGGCGAGCTCACGCGCAAGATCGGCGATGGCCGCAGCGCCGAGGCGGTGGCCGAAGGCTATGTGCAGATCGCGGTCGGCAACATGGCGAATGCGATCAAGCACATCTCGGTGCAGCGCGGCCACGATGTCACGCGCTACACGCTGAACTGCTTCGGCGGTGCTGCCGGCCAGCATGCCTGCCTGGTGGCCGACGCGCTCGGAATGACGCGCGTCTTCATCCATCCGCACGCGGGCGTGCTGTCGGCCTACGGCATGGGGCTCGCGGACCAGACGGTGATGCGCGAGCGCGCCGTGGAAGCGAAGCTCGATGCCCCGGGCGTGCTCGAAGAGGTGACCGAGGAGCTGGCGAGCGCTGCGCGTGACGAGCTGGTGCGCCAGGGCGCCAGCGCCGAGCGCATTCGCGTCGAGCGGCGCGCGCACCTCAAGTACGACGGCACCGACACCGCGCTTATCGTCGCGCTCGGGCCGCGTGAGCGCATGGTGGCCGATTTCGAGGCGGCGTACCGCAAGCAGTTCTCCTTCCTGATGCCGGGTCGCGCGCTCGTCGCCGAAGCGGTATCGGTCGAGGCCATCGCGCCCGGAGATGCGCCGCGCGAGACGCCGCCCGATTCCCGGCCACGCGCCGAGCCCGTCCGGCGGGTGCGCATGTTCAGCGCCGGGCGCTGGCACGAAGCGCCGCTCTATCGTCGAGAAGCGCTCGCCACCGGACAGGAGATCGGCGGGCCGGCGATCATCGCCGAGGCGAACGCGACCACCGTGGTTGAGCCGGAATGGCAGGCCACCGTGACGAAGCTCGACCACCTGGTGCTGACACGCATCCGGCCGCGCGCGGCCGGACGCGCGATTGGCACGCAGGTGGATCCGGTAAGGCTTGAGATCTTCAACAACCTCTTCATGTCGATCGCCGAGCAGATGGGCCTGCGGCTGCAGAACACCGCCTACTCGGTGAACATCAAAGAGCGGCTGGACTTCTCGTGCGCGATCTTCGACGGCGAGGGCAATCTCATCGCCAACGCACCGCACATGCCGGTGCACCTGGGCTCGATGAGCGAGTCGATCAAGACGGTGATCCGCGAAAACGCGGGCCGCATCAGGCCGGGAAACGTCTATGTACTGAACGCGCCTTACAACGGAGGCACCCACCTTCCGGACGTCACGGTGATTACGCCGGTGTTCCAGGGCGCGCGCATCCTCTTCTACGTCGGCTCGCGCGGCCATCACGCCGATATCGGCGGCATCACGCCGGGCTCGATGCCTCCGGGCTCCAAGGTGGTGGAGGAGGAGGGCGTGCTGATCGATAACTTCCTGCTGGTGGAGGAGGGACGCTTCCGCGAGCGCGAGACGATCGAGCTGCTCAAGTCCGGCCGCTATCCGGTGCGCAACGTCGAGCAGAACATCGCCGACCTGCGCGCGCAGATCGCGGCGAACGAGAAGGGCGTGCAGGAGCTCGGCCGCATGGTCGAGGAGTTCGGGCTCGAGGTGGTGCAGGCGTACATGGGCCATGTGCAGGCCAATGCCGAGGAATCGGTCCGGCGCGTGATAGGCGTACTGAAGGACGGCAGCTTCGAGCTGCCGCTCGACAACGGCGCCCTGCTGCGCGTGAAGATCACAATCGGCGCCGACCGGCGAAGCGCCACGCTCGACTTCAGCGGCACCTCGGCGCAACTGCCGAACAACTTCAATGCGCCTTCCGCGGTGTGCATGGCGGCGGTGCTGTATGTATTCCGCACGCTAGTCGACGCCGACATCCCGCTCAATTCCGGCTGCCTGAAGCCGCTCAAGGTGTTGATTCCCGACGGCTGCATGCTGAAGCCGCGCTATCCGGCTGCGGTGGTGGCGGGCAACGTCGAGACTTCCCAATGCCTCACGGAGGTGCTCTATGGCGCGCTTGCAGTGATGGCCTCCGCGCAGGGCACGATGAACAACTTCACGTTCGGCAACAAGCGCTACCAGTACTACGAAACGGTCGGCGGCGGCTCGGGGGCGGGACCGGGCTTCGATGGCGCGGACGTCGTGCAGACGCATATGACAAATTCCCGCCTGACCGATCCCGAAGTGCTCGAGTGGCGCTTCCCGGTGCGCCTCGAGGGCTTCGCGGTGCGCGAGGGCTCGGGCGGCCGCGGGCAGTGGCACGGCGGCAACGGCGCCGTGCGGCGGATGCGCTTTCTCGAGCAGATGACCGCGGCCATCCTCTCCGGCCACCGCCGCGTGCGGCCGCATGGCATGGCGGGCGGCGAAGGCGGCGAGCCGGGAAAAAATTACGTGCAGCGTGCGGACGGAAGTCGCGAAGAGCTGGGGCCGTTCGACCAGACCGAGATGGCCGCGGGAGACATCTTTGTCATTGAGAGTCCGGGCGGCGGGGGCTACGGCGCGCCTCACTAATATAATGGCGGCCAAGAAATGAATCCGACCGCCATCTATTCGAAGTCGGGTAAGGGAGTGCAGGAGGCATCCGGCAAGACGAGCCTGCTGCAGCGGGGAGACCGGGTCGTGCTTGCCGCTATCGATGGGCGCGCAACGCTCGGCGAAGTCGCGCAAAAAGTCGGCAAGACGTTCGACGCCGGCTTCCAAAGCCTGATCTCGCAGCTCGACAAGAACGGCTTCGTCCGCGAAGTGTCGTCCGGCGCTGCGCCGGCGAAGCCGGCCGTGTCGCCGCCGTCGCGGCCGCCGGCCGCCAAGCCGGCCGCCCGTCCGGCCGGTCAGGATGCCGGCGGTGATCTCGATTTCAGCTCGCTCGGCAAGGGCAGCTCGCCGCGCCCGGCGGCAGCGCCCACGCCCTCGCCAATGGAGCAGACTTCCGCGCTTGCCAAGGCGCGCGAGGAAGCGGAAGCCAAGGCCGCCGCCGA